>JAKAXS010000097.1:0-6285 GCA_021816505.1 Pseudomonadota bacterium | reverse complement strand
CCTCCGAGCCGACACTCAGGATGGTCGAGAGGATCGCCGCCTTGAAGACCATGCCCCAATGGTTGTCGACCTGGTCCTCGAGCCCGGCATAGCCTTGCGCGTCCGTCGCCGGCAGACGATCGAGCACGATCGATGTGCCGTTCGGCATGATGAGGCGGGTCCAGACGAGCAATGCGCGAGTTTGGCCGAAAGCGACTTGGGCATCGTACTGGCCAAGCAGGCGCGCGCCCTGAGGGATGAGGAGGATCTTGCCTGTCAGGCTGTCATAGACGTCCTCGGTCACTTGCGCCGTAACTTCGCCTGGCAAATCCGAGCGCAGGCCGGTGATGAGCGAAGCGGGAATGACGGAGCCTGCCTGCAGCACATAGGGGCTTGCCGGCGGCTGGATGCGATCCGGGCTCGTGGTTCGGCGGTCGACATTACCGTTGAGGAAGGCAAGTTTGTGGTCCTGAGAAGTGAGCCCTGCGGAAGCATTCTCCGGCGCCGGAGAGGCTTGCCGCGACACCGGCCGCGTCGCAGGCGCGTGGTTTTGCACGGCGGTGGTTGCGAAGAGGCGGCTCTTGAGTGCCGCCTCCTGTTCCTGGGCCAGCTGCTGCGCCTCAGGGGTCGGCATGCCTGGTGCCGGTGCACCGGCATTGAGGATCGGCTTGCCGAAATCGCCTGGAAGGGGTGGGCCGAGCTTTGGGACCGGCCTCGGCAGCCCCGTGTAATCGTGCGGCAGGTTCGCCAGACCGTCCGGCGTGTTGCGGTTGTTGGTGTTGAACAGCTCCCTGCCGATGCGCTGGTGCTGTGGCATCAGCGCGAACAGCAGCGCTCCGCCGATCCCGATGGTGGCGACCGCGCCGATGGCGAGCAGAACCTTGCGGGAGAGCCGCGTCACCGGCGGCCGGCTCGCTCGCAGCCGCATCTCCTCGGCCGGGCGGGCGGCCTCGGCCGGCCCTTGCTCTTCCTGGGCTTCGTTGGTCACGACCGGGGCCTTCCGTCGGTGCGCACGATGCGGACGACCTGCTGGTGCTTGGCGCCGAGCTTGAGCTCCGCAGCCGCGAACAGACGGTCGACGATCATGTAGTTGTCGTTGACGCGATAGTTGACGAGCTGGCCGTTACCCTCGGCGCCGATGACCCAAAGCGGCGGCATCTCGCCTTGCGCAATTCCCGATGGGAACTCGATAAACACCTGCCGGCCGTCGTCGAAGGCGCGCAGCGGCCGCCAGGGCGGGTCATCGCCTTCGATCCTGTAACGGAAATTGAGTGCGTTGATATCGATGCCGCTCATGACGGGCGCTGCCGCGTCGGCTGCGGCGTTTTGCTGGCGCAGCGCGATGAGCTGGTCTTCGGCATAAGCCCAGGAAACCGACGCCATATAGGTCTTTGGGTCGGAATGCAGCTCGAGGTGATAGGTGCGCCGATCGGTGTCGATGATGAGATTGGTGTCGAGGTCCGGGCGCGTCGGCTTGACGAGGATGTGGATACGTTTCGTGGAACCCGCGCCGCTTTCCGTATCGCCGATGATCCATCGGACGGTATCTCCGGCGGCGACGGGGCCGGAGCCGACGAGCTTCTCGCCCGGCTGCAGAGCGATGTCGGTGATTTCCCCGGGCGCGCAGTACACCTGATAGAGCGCGCCGTCGGCGAAGGGATAGACTTGGATGGCATTGAGATAGTCGGCGCGCGTCGGCTGCACACGGGCGGCGACATTGGCCTTGTCGACGCGCACAAGCGGATTAGGCGATTCGGGAGGCAGCTTTGATTTTCCGGGGAGCCGCTTGAGCTGCCCGGGCAGCGGCAGCACCTTTGGGATTTCCACGATCTGCACTGGCTTCGGCGGTTCGGGCAGCAGCACGGCGCGCTTCGGCGTGTTGTCGTAGCTGATCGCCGGCGGTTTCCAGGCGGTCGCGCAGGCTCCGAGCGAGACGGACATAAGCAAGAGCGTTGAAAGCCGGACAACACGCATCAGTCGAACTCCTTTGACCAGCTGAGGGCATCGACGTAGACCCCGAGCGGGTTCTTCTTGAGCTGAGCAGCGCTGGTGGGCGTCTGCACGACGATGGTGAGGATCGCGCTCCAGCGCTCGGTCGCGGTCAGCGCATCGTCGGCGTAGTGACGCTCGACCCATTCCACGCGAAAGCTGTCGTCGGAGGCGCGGATCACGCTCGCGATGTCGACCGAGACCTGCTCCTTGCCGATCTTGCCGAACGGATTGTTGGTGCGCGCATAATCGTCGAGTGCGAGCGCGCCCTTGCTGGTGACGAAGTCGTAGGCGTCGAGCCAGTCCTGCCGCAGCACGATCGGATCGGCCGGAATGCTGCGCACCTCCTTGATGAAATGTGCGAGATACCAGGCGATCTGGGGATCGGTCGGGTGATAGTCGGCGACAGCCGGGGCCACGGCCTGCGCCTGCCCGAGCTTGTCGACCTGGACCACCCAGGGCGTAATGGTGCCGCGCGCCGATTGCCACACGAGGCCGCCCGCCAGGCCGCCGCTGAGCGCAAGCGCGCCGAAGAAGGCCAGCCGCCAGTTCCTAGCCTGCACGCGTGCGGAGCCGATGCGGTCATCCCAGACCTGGGCGGCGCGCTGGTAGGGCGTCTCGGGTGCGGGCGTCACGCCGTAGCGCACGGTCGATCGTCGGAACATGGGCTATTCCCCCTCGGAAAGATCGACCTGGTGCCCGCCGCTCGCCCGGTCGCCGGAGCGGATCGCGTGGTCGGCGGCGCTGACGCCGCGGTTGATGGTCTGGCTGCGCCTCATGCGCTGCGCCCAGGCGGGCGGACTGTCGGGCGAAGAAGATGGCGCGCTCCCGCCCCTCGCTGCGCCGCCACGCATCACGGCGCGTTCGCCCGACGCGAAGCTCTGCTTCAGGCTCCCGGCGGCGCGACGGAGCGGGCTCATGGCGACGGAACTTGCGGCCAGCGCAATGCCCATGGCGCCGCCGCTGCGGTAGGCAGCCGTCGCCCCTCCCGCCACGCTCGCGCCCGCGCGCGCCGTACCGGCGATCGCGCCGCCGGCCGCGGAGAGGCCACCGGCAGCGGCGGCGATCCCAGCAGCCCCGATGCCGGCCGCCGCCAAGCCGGTGCCGACCGCGGCGCCGGCGCCGAGCTGAGGCCCGCCGGCGATGAGACCGTTGGCGATGCCGGGGCCGAAAATGGTGAGACCCAACAGCGACAGCGCCGCCAGGATCAGCGTCAGGGCATCGGAGATCGTCGGCGGATTGTTCATCGCGCCGGTGAACTGGCCAAAGATCGTCGAGCCGATGCCGATGATGACGGCAAGCACCAGGATCTTGATGCCGCTCGCGACGACATTGCCGAGCACGCGTTCGGCGAGGAACGCGGTGCGTCCGAACAATCCGAAGGGCACGAGAACGAAGCCCGCCAGTGTCGTCAGCTTGAACTCGATCAGGCTGACGAAGAGCTGGATCGCCATGACGAAGAAGCTGATGACGACGATCAGCCACGCCACGAACATGATGAGGATCTGCACCAGGTTCGCGAAAACGCTGGTGAAGCCCATCAGCCCGGAGATCGCGGTGAGGATCGGCTTGCCGGCGTCGATGCCGACCTCGGCGATCTTGCCCGGCTGCAGGAGCTGCGCCGCGGACATGGTGCCGCCGCCAGCCTTGATCCCAAGGCCGGCAAAGCTGTTGTAGATGATCTGCGCGAGGTTGTTGTAGTTGCCGATAATGAAGGCGAAGAGGCCGATATAGAGTGTCTTGCGGATCAGGCGCGCGAGGACGTCCTCGTCGGGCGCCATTGCCCAGAACAGGCCTGCCAGTGTGATGTCGATGACGATGAGCGTGCCGGCGAGCCAGTGGACATCGCCCTGCACGAGTCCGAAGCCGGAATCGATATACTGGGTGAACGTGCCCAGGAAATTGTCGATGACCCCGGTGCCGCCCATCGTCCCTACCTGCCGTTCGTTTTCGGTTGGGCGGCTCGCCGGGGCGATGGCGCATAGGTGAAAAAGCGCCGCCGATTCCGGGCCCATGCAGCCTCGCAAGCCGGGTCATCCTTGGCCTGCTCGGCAATGAGCTCGCAGCGCTTCAGCTCCGCTGCGAGCGGATCGCCCGCGGTCGCGGCCTTTGTCCGCTGCGCGCCAACGCGCGAGGACTGCCCATGGAAGTGCAGCACGGCCGCGATCATGGCGATCGCGACCAGCGCAAAGGCCGCAGCGCGCGCGATCGCCGGCAAATGGAGGGACCGGGCGCGCATCAATGGAACATCTGGGCGGAGCCGGGCTGATAGCCGGCGCCGTAGTTGAGGAAGGCCTTGGTCTGCGCTTGTGCCTGGACCTGCGTTTCCAGCCTGCGTGCGGCATCGAGGCTCTGCGCGCGGGCGATCGATGCCATGATAGCCGTGAGGTCGGAAAGCTGCGTCGTCTGCAGGGCAACGAGCTGATTGCCGGACTGCGCCGCCTGCAACGCGCCGGTCGCCGACTGGCTCGAAGAGACAAGCGCGCTGATCTGGGCGTGCGTGTTGTCGAGATTGGTGACGACACCGGCCTGGACGCGCATCGCATCCTGAAAGCCGGCCAGCGCGTTCTGCCAGCGGGTCTGCGCGTCGGCGAGAAGCTGTTGCGAAGACGTGGAGCTCGAATAGGCCTGCGGATAGGTCTGCGTGAAGGCCTGGTCGATGGCCGAGACGCTGTAGCCGATGCGCTGTGCCTGGCCGAGAAGCTGCTGGGTCTGCGAAATCTGCTGCTGCAGCGAGGCGAGCGAGGAGTACGGCAGGCTGGCGAGATTCCGCGCCTGATTGAGGAGCGACGTCGCCTGGTTCTCCAGCATCTGGATTTCGTTGTTGACCTGCTGAAGCTCGCGCGCGGCCGTCAGGACGTTCTGCGCGTAGTTGGTCGGATCGAAGACGATCCATTGCGCCCGCGCGGGCGTGCCGGCGGCAGCGATCATGAGAGCAGCGGCGCCAGCAAGAAGCGCAACGCGGAAGCAGCGACAGGTCATGGCGAGCTCTCCTGGGTGAGCATCTCGGCCGCCCAACTGAGGCCCTTGTGGCGCAGCCAGGCTGCGGCGAAACCGTCGCGGCCGTGCTCGGCAAGCAGCTTTTCGATGGCGGACTGGTCGGATTTTGATGACGCCGCGGTAAAGGCGAGCGCGACTTCGGAGAGCCCAAGCTCGAACAGGCGATTGCCGCGGCGGGATTGACAGTAATAGTCGCGCTTCGGCGTCGCGCGGCTCAGGATCTCGATCTGCCGATCATTGAGGCCGAAGCGCCGATAGATCGCGGCGATCTGCGGCTCGAGCGCGCGTTCGTTCGGGAGCAGGAGGCGCGTCGGGCAACTCTCGATGATTGCCGGCGCGATCGTGCTGCCGTCGATATCGGCGAGCGATTGGGTGGCGAAGACGACGCTCGCGTTCTTCTTCCGCAGCGTCTTCAGCCATTCGCGAAGCTGCCCGGCGAAACCGGGATCGTCGAGGGCGAGCCAGCCTTCGTCGACGATCAGCAAGGTCGGACGGCCGTCGAAGCGGTCTTCGACGCGATGGAACAAATAGGAGAGGACGGCCGGCGCCGCGCCGGCGCCGATCAGCCCCTCCGTCTCGAACGCCTGAACCTCGGCTTCGCCGAGCCGCTCCGTCTCCGCGTCGAGCAGGCGTCCCCACGGGCCGGCCACCGTGTAAGGCTGGATCGCCTGCTTCAGCGCGTTCGACTGAAGCAGGACCGAGAGGCCGGTGATCGTCCGCTCGGCGATCGGCGCGGAGGCAAGTGAGGTCAAGGCCGACCATAGGTGCTCCTTCAGCTCTGGGGTGACGGTGACGGACTCCCGGCCGAGCAAGGTCGCGACCCATTCGGCGGCCCACGCCCGCTCGCCTTGATCGTCCACACGCGCCAGTGGCTGAAGGGCGACGGGCTCGCCGGCGGCCTCCGACAATGCGCCGCCGAGGTCGTGCCAATCACCGCTCATGGCGATCGCCGCCGCGCGGATCGATCCCCCGAAATCAAAGGCAAAAACCTGGGCGCCGGCATAGCGGCGAAACTGCAGCGCCATCAGCGCAAGCAGCACGCTTTTGCCGGCGCCTGTCGGGCCGACAATGAGCGTGTGCCCGACATCGCCGACATGGAGGCTGAAGCGGAACGGCGTTGAACCCTCGGTCTTGGCGAAGAACAGCGGTGGCGCCTGGAAATGCTCATCCTGTTCCGGCCCCGCCCACACCGCCGAGAACGGCATCATGTGCGCGAGATTGAGGGTCGAGACGGGCGGTTGCCGGACATTGGCGTAGACATGCCCCGGGAGGGTGCCGAGCCACGCCTCGACCGCGTTGACGCCCTCGCGCATGAGA
>JAKAXS010000096.1 GCA_021816505.1 Pseudomonadota bacterium | reverse complement strand
TGGGTCGCGCTGCGCTTGACCCAACCTACGGGGGTGAGCCTAGGCAATGCGGTGTAGGTTGGGTCGAGCCCCCTTGTGAGACCCAACATGTTCTTGGTCGTGCCGTGGATTGTTGGGTCGCGCTGCGCTTGACCCAACCTACGGGGCGTCGCGAATTACTGCTGGCGCAGCACGAGTTCCGCCACGCCGACCGCGAGGTTCAGGCCGGTCTGGCCCTTCAGCGATACGGGCTGCAGCACGATCGACCGGTTGGAACCGCCGACGAGAGCATTTCCACCGCCGCCGATGCCCACGGCAACGTCCGCCGAGACGCCGGCGAAATTTCCGTTGAGTGCGCCACGCGGCAGCTTGTCCGTCGAGGCGAGCACGGTCCAGATCATCGTGCTTTGACCGGTCACGCCGATGTCGACGCCAACGCGGGTGATCGTCGCCGTATAGCGCGCGTTGCGCCCGGGACCTTCAGGATTGAACGAGCAGCGCAGCGTCTGCTTCGAGCCGATGATGTTGCCGATCGAGCCTTGACCATAGCAGGTCAGCGTTCCCGCCACGAGCTTCGGCTCGGCGGAGGCGGCAGTGGTCACGGCGAACAGAGCGGTCGCAGCCGAAGCGGCTGCCGCGAAAATCGACGTAGCTTTCATGTCTTCCCTCGTATGTGCAGTCGCGCCGCGCATGGCACCGCGCAGAACTGACTCCCCGCGCAAAGCAGAGCGTCGGATTGTGTCCAACGCGGGGCGCGCTTTACGGGGCCGTCAACTTTCCGCACTCTCGAGTTCGAATTTCTGCACGATGCTCGGCTGGATGATGCGCGCCTGCAACGCCAGCAACACGAGCTGCGCATCGAGACTGTCTTCGGCTGCGATGGCCGCCTCTATGCGCCGTTCAACTGAGTCCTTCAGCGCCGGGCCATTGGCCTGCGCGAACGGTTCGGCCCCGGTGACGCAATAGGCCAGCATCTCGGCGGCGACCCGGTAGGCTTGCGGTGCCGGCTCCGCGCCGATGGCTTGATCCTTCAGCAGATTGACGGTCGTGAGCTTCACGGCCTCCGCGATCGTCGTGGGATGCGCGTCGAGCGCGCGGAGTGCCTCGTCCAGCTGACGCAAATCGCGCGAGCGGCCAAACCTGCCGAAGAACCCGATCGAAGATCGCTGCCGTGCCATGTTTCACAATCCAAAGCGTGTGTGTCGCCGTGCAAGGTTTTGCCGCGGCTCGCCGCGCTCTACAAGCTGCCGTTGCAATGTTACATGAAGGGATCGTCGCTTGAAGCTTGATGACAAGAAAGTTCTCAATGGCCTCCATCCGCAAGTCGGTCGCGTTCACCGCTATCGCAATCCTCGCCCTCGCAGCGCCCGCGTTCGCCGCCGATTGCGGTAACAGCGGCGCCGGCTTCGACGCATGGCTGTCGCGCTATAAGGCGAAAGCAGCCGCGCAAGGCATCTCGCAATCGACGATCGCTCAGACGCTGTCGGACGTCAGCTACGATCCCAGGATCATTCGTCTCGACCGAAATCAGAAATCGTTCAAGCTGAGCTTCGAGCAGTTCTATGCGCGCCGTGTTTCATCGTCGCTGTTGAATCGCGGGCGCCGTCTCATGGGCACGCACCGCCAGCTGTTGAATCGCATCGAGCAGCGGTTCGGCGTCCCGGCAGAGGTGCTGATCTCCATCTGGGGCCTGGAAACGAACTACGGCGCCGACACCAGCGGCCGTTTCTCCATCGTGCGATCCCTGGCGACGCTGGCGTACGATTGCCGCCGCTCCGCGTTCTTTCTCAACGAGCTGACGGCGTCGCTGCAGATCGTCGAGAAGGGCTACATGCCTGCCAATCAGCTCCGCGGCGGATGGGCCGGCGAGATCGGGCAGACGCAGTTCCTGCCACACTCCTATGTGCGCTTCGCTGTCGATTTCGACGGTGACGGCCGTCGCGACCTCATCCACAGCGTGTCGGATCTGCTGGCGTCTACGGCGAACTTCCTGAAAGGCCACGGCTGGAAAGCAGGACAAGGCTGGGGGCCGGGCACCGCAAACTATGCGGTGCTGAGCGACTGGAACCGCGCCAGCGTCTACCAGCGCACCATCGCCGCGATGGCGGACAGATTGTCCAATCGTTGAAACGGAAAAGGCCGCTCTCGATTGAGAGCGGCCTCTTCGAATTGATTTCGACGTCCGTTCAGCCGACGCGGAAAATCGCACCGGCGACCGAGCGGGCGCGCTCGCGGACACGGCCACCGTCGTTGCCCGAGCGCACGATCCACTTGCCGTTCGCGGCGCGGCCGGTGATCTCACCGACGTGGTGACGCCAGACGACGACGGCACCGACTTGCGGGCCCGACGGGCTGCCGTACTTGCGCCAGTTCCAAGCCAGGTTGTATTCCGGTCCACCGCCGCGACGCGTGCGCATGTACCAGCCGCACCACCGGCGCGGACGTGCACCGACGCCGCTGCGTGAGGCGTGGGTCGCATAGCCTTCGCTGCCACGATAGCGGCGCGCATGACGATAGCCGCGGCGGCTGCCGCGCGATGCATGACGGCGCGCCTTGCGATAGTGCGACGCCTTGCGCTTGCCGTAGCCGCGCTCCGAATAGCCGGAGTAAGAGCGATCGCCGTCATAGCGTCTGGCTTCCGCGGTCGAGGCGGCACCAGCCAGAACTAAAAGCGAAGCCATCGCTGTGAAGAGCTTCATTTTCATCTGTTTTCCCCTTTTTCTTTATTGGCGCGTTCCACAGCACCAATGGGGCAAAAACAAGAGGCGATGTTGGCGAAGGTGAACGCGCAAAGTTACCGGGCGAACTGAACGATTCCGCTAAACAACTCAAATTCGGATATAAATTTGGAACTCTGCCGTTCGTTCGCTCGTCGTAGGCGAGACAGCCTGCCGCAGGTCGGATCGTCGCAACAAGGGAACGAGGATGCAATCTGCACGCGATACGAACGTTTCGATCGTTCGCGTTTCCCGCGCGTCGGCGACCGAGCGCACGATCTGCCTGCGCATCCGCTACGATGTTTTCGTCACCGAACAGGGCTACTCCGCCGCGTTGGAACCCGATGCCTGGGATGACGCAGCTCTTCACTACATTGCACATCGCGGGGACGTGGCAGTCGGAGCAGCGCGCGCCATCGTCGATCGGCAAAACGCGTCCGCCAAGATCGGTCGCGTCGCAGTGATCAAGTCAGCGCGCGGCACCGGCGTCGGGCTCGCGTTGATGCAGGCGATCATCGCCGACGAAGACCTGCGCAACGTGCACGCCTTCAGTTTGAGCGCGCAAATGCACGCGATTTCCTTCTATGAGCAGCTCGGCTTCGCAGTGACAGGCGACGTATTCGAAGCGGCCGGCGCGCCTCACGTCCTCATGCGCTGGAGCCGCAACGCGATCGATTGAATGTCGCTGCAAGGCCCGGTTTTGCTGCCTTACTCGCGTTGAGGTCGCAAAAACCCCTTATAAATCGCCCAAAATCGTATCTTCCGGGCAACATTCGCCTGTCTGACGGAATTATTTCGCGATCCCACTATCAGAATCATCGAAAAACAATAATCAGAGAGAAATCAGACAACTGCTCCTGCAGACATATGCGGGTGCTCAACGAGCGGGGATTGAAACGATGAAAGCGAAGACAGTGAAGAAGGCGGCACCCAAGGCCGTCAAGACCGATACGGTCACGCTGCGCCATATGGCCGTGACGCTGGCCGAAACGCACGGTCTCAACAAGAAGCAGGCCAACGAGATCATGAACGATCTCGTCGTCACCATCACCAAGCACCTGAAGAAGGGCGCCCGTCTGCGCCTCGCCGGCCTCGGCACGCTGCAGGTGCGCAAGCGCGCCGCTCGCATGGGCCGCAACCCCGCAACGGGCGAAGCCATCAAGATCAAGGCATCGAAGAAGGTCGCCTTCCGCGCCGCCAAGGAGTTGAAGGAAGCGATCTGATCGCAGTCTTCACGTGCGGATGAATAGAAGCGTCGCGAGCAATCGCGGCGCTTTATCTTTGAGAGGCGCACGTCGCGGTCCTTATCGCGGGACAGTGCGCGAAGCCACGCGAACGTGACGCGATCGTTGATGGTCTTGGAGACGTGACGCGCGGCCGAACAGGTGCCCGCTGTTGCGCGATCCAGGCAATCCTGTGGCCACTCATCATCGAAAGCGATGACGCGGCATGCAGCAAATCTGCGTATGCCGCTTTTCTTGCAGCACAAAAGCGATCCCACCGCGACAACGCGACCCATCGGGTTGCCCCAATTGCGCGCGGCGGGGTAAATAATGTCCGCGTCCGGACCTGACGCCATTCATTCAATTTCAAGGCTAGCTGAATTCTCGCGCGCGGATGGCAGGAACTAACCGCTATAGCGCGCATTCTTACTCGGATCGAACGTAACGGGGGCTCCGTGTTAGACGCACTTTTATTGGGCGCAGGCAAAGACGGAGACGATCTCTGTCTCAACTATCGTCGCGTGATGGGCAATCCGCGCTCGAATGTCGTTTGCTATCTCCCATGGAAGACTCCGTTCGAACTGGCCAAGAAGCTCGGGCTCGTGCCTGCGGACTTTCTTGCGTGCTATGAAATGCCCTACGCAATCGTCAGCTCCGAGCCGCGTCTGTGTAAGGTCGCGATGCAGCGCCTCGTGGGCGATGCGATGCACCTCACGTCGAAACTCGGCCATCAGAAGGGTCTGACGGTCATTGGTCTCAGCATGGGCAGCGCGCCGGCCACGGTGTTGGCGAACATGCTCGGCGCGCGCCTCTACTCGATGGCCTCGGCCGATCACGGCCCGCGCATGCTTTGGGAGAGCCCCGCGTCCGCCGGCATTCGCGAGCGTGCCTCCGCGAAGGGCTATGGTGTCGACAGCTTCACCGAGACGATGGTGGGCACCAACCCGATCGAAAATCTCGACAACATCGACAAGCGAAGCGTCTTCTTCTTCGGCAACAGCGACCTGTACGTGCCGGAAGCGCGCCGCATGGCGCTGCACGACGCGCTCGCGAAAGACCATCCGCACATCGAGCGCCGTGTGCTCAATCGCGGCCACGTCCTGACAATGGTCGATGGTATGCGCGCGCTGAGCAAGGCCGGCAACGGCGAGCTGCACATGCTGGGCGAGACGCGCAAAGCGAGCTGACGATCAGCTCGCCCGCCGCGTATTTCAGATGATGCTGTCGGCGTAGAGATCCGTCCGCCGATCGCGGAAATAACCCCAGCTCGCGCGATAGCTCTCGATCATCGTCAGATCGAACGTGTGCACCAACACGCCCTCGTCGGACGCACCCAGCTGTTCGACAAGGTCTCCGCGATGGTCGCTGATGAACGAGTGGCCGTAGAACGACTGCTCGATGCCATCGTTGTTTTCCAAGCCGATACGGTTGGCTGCCACGATCGGAACGGCGTTGGACACGGCGTGTCCCTGCATCGCCCGCTGCCACTGCAGGTGCGTGTCGAGCGTCGTGTCATAGGGCTCCGAGCCGATCGCAGTCGGGTAGAACAGCACTTCGGCGCCCTGCAGGACCATGGCGCGCGCGCATTCCGGGTACCACTGGTCCCAGCAAATGCCGACGCCGATACGCCCAAACTTCGTCGCCCAGGTCTTGAACCCCGTGTCGCCGGGCCGGAAGTAGTACTTCTCCTGATACCCCGGGCCGTCCGGAATATGGCTTTTGCGATAGACGCCCAGGATCTCGCCGTCCGTGTCGGCAATGGCGATGCTGTTGTAAAAGCGCGGACCGTCCTTCTCGAAGAACGAGATGGGGATCACGACGCCGAGTTCACGCGCCAGTTTGCTGAGCGCCGTCACGCACGGATGTGATGCCGCCGGATGCGCCGTCTCGAACCACTTCGGATCCTGATGCGTGCAGAAATAGATGCCCTGGAACAGCTCCGACGGCAGGATAACCTGCGCGCCGCGCTTGGCCGCCTCGCGCACGAGACCTTCCGTCTTGGCGATATTCTCGCGCAAGTCGTGACCGTAAGACGTCTGCAGGGCTGCAACGGTGATCAGGCGATTGGCCATCAAAGCGGCTCCTGTTGCGTGATGCAGTGAAACGACCCGCCGCCCGCCATGCCGCAGCCGAGCACGCCGCGCGACGGCACGCCGACGACTTTGCGGCCGGGGAATACGCTTTGAAGTGCCGCGAGTGCCGCTTCCTGCGTGGCCGTTCCGTAGACCGGCACGACGACGACGCCGTTGCCGATGATGAAATTCATGTGCGAGGCCGGCGATACGTCGCCGAGCTTGTTGCGATAGAGACCGACGCCGGGAATGCGGACCACGTCGAGCTTCCGGCCGGCTGCGTCCGTTGCGGCCTCCAGCGTGCGCGCGATCTGGTTCAGTGTCTCGGCATTGGGGTCGTCGTCGCCGGCCGGGGCCTGACAGACGACGCGGCCAGGCGCCACGAAGCGCGCGATGTTGTCGATGTGGCCATCGGTGTGATCGTTGGCGAGGCCTTCGTCGATCCAGATCACCTTGCGCGCACCGAACGCCTGCACAAGTGCGGTCTCCGCCTGCGTCTTGCTCCATCCGTTGCGATTGGGATTGAGCAGCGTCTGCCGTGTCGTCAGGATCGTACCTTCGCCGTCTTGATCCACGGCGCCGCCTTCGAGCACGAAATCGAAACGGCGCACCGGCTTGCCGGCTTCGCGCGCGATGTCGTCGCCTACGGTCGCGTCGTCCGGAAGATCGTATTTTCCGCCCCAGCTGTTCGTGCTGAAGCGCAGCGCCACGGCGCCAGCCGGCGTCGCCGCAAAAATTGGGCCGGTGTCACGCAGCCAGATGTCGCCGTAGCGCGCGGCGACGATGTCGGCGACGCCGCCAAGCGCGGCACGCGCCGAGCTTTCCGCCTCTGCGCCGTTCACGAGCAAGCGGACGGTGTTTCCGTTGTCGACGAGCGCGCGCACCAGCGCCGCGATCTCCGCGCGCGGCGCATCGAGGTCGTCATTCCATTGCGCCGGATCGGCCGGCCAGGCGGTCCAGATCGCCTTCTGCGGCGCCCATTCTGCCGGGACGGTCACGTCCAGAGCTGCTGTTTCGATCGAGCCCATTGCTGCCCTTAAGTATCCGCCATGCAACCCGAATAGGGCCGCGGCCACTACATGTGCAGCCTACGCGCGCTTTACAACAGCTTTTGTGCAGCAGCGCTAATCCGCCGCCGGATGAACGCCCTCAGGCGCCGGGAATAACGAATGGACGCCCCTCGGGCGGCAGCGTGTTGGTGCGCACGGCGCAGCCGTAAGTCTTGCTCAGCAGGTCGTCGGTCAGCACGCTTGAAGCACTGCCTGACGTCACGGCCCGGCCGGCCCGCATCAGAACGATGTCGTCGGCGAACGCGGCCGCCAGATTGAGATCGTGCAGCACCACGACGACGGCCCGCCCATTGTGCGCTTCCTTCCGCATCAGTCCCAGCACGGTCGTCTGATGCGTCAGGTCCAAACTCGATGTCGGCTCGTCCAGCAGCAGAACGGATGTCTCATTCGCGCGCGCAGGCGCCGCCGCGAGCTGACACATCGCGCGCGCGACGCTGACGCGCTGCCGCTCGCCTCCAGAGAGTTGCGTGAACAGACGCTTTTCGAATCCGCCGAGGCCCACGGCGCGGATCACCTCGTGCGCGGTCTCGGTCGCGCGTACGCCCGTCAGGTCGAAGCCCGGCACCGTCATACCAAGCATTACGCATTCCAGAACCGTGAACGGGAATGACAGAACCGTCGATTGCGGCACCACCGCGCGGCGCGCCGCGAGCTGCGCGGCCGGCAGTTCGGCGAGCGTTGCGCCATCGAGCGTTACGCGCCCCGCGCTGGGCTTGCGCTCTCCCGACAGCATACGCAGCAACGTAGACTTGCCGGAGCCGTTGGGGCCCAGAACGGTCAGCACGTGACCAGGCCGTACCCGCAGCGTCACGCCGTCGACGAGACGGCGGTGGCCGACGGAATAGCTTACGTCATGGGCTTCGAGCATGGCTACTCCAGCCCTCCGATGCCGCGCTTCACCACGAGGTGAAGGAACACGGGTCCACCTATCGCGGCCATCACGATCCCGAGCGGCAGTTCGGCCGGCATCACGATCATGCGGGCGACGATATCTGCGAGCAGCACCAGCGCCGCGCCTCCCAGAGCACTGGCGGGAAGCACCACGCGGTGATCGGGACCGGCGATCAGCCGCACGATATGCGGAACCACGAGGCCTACGAAGCCGATCACGCCGGCCATCGCGACGGCCGCGCCGACCGCTGCAGCCGTGATGCAGAGCACGAGGAGCTTGGTGCGCTCAGTATCGATCCCGAGGTGATAGGCCTCGGCTTCACCCAACAGGAAGCCGTTCATGGCCCGGGTCAGCGTCGGCAGGACGAGCGCGATGACGAGAGCGAATGGCGCGACCGCGATGACCTTGTGCCAACTGGCGCCCGACAAGCTCCCGAGCGACCACAGCGTGATGTCGCGCAGCTCCCGATCGTCGCTGAGATATTGGATGAAACCCGTCGCAGACATGCAGATGGCCGCTATGGCGATGCCGGCCAGAAGCAGCGTACCGATGGCGAGCGTGCCGTGCCGCGACGAGACCGCCAGCAG
>JAKAXS010000095.1:7331-8541 GCA_021816505.1 Pseudomonadota bacterium | reverse complement strand
CGTGGTGAAACCCAGGCGCTGGTGGTTGCGACCCTCGGCACCGCCCAGGACGAGCAGATGATCGACGCCATCGAGGGTGAGTTCAAGGAGCATTTCATGCTCCATTACAACTTCCCTCCGTTCTCCGTGGGTGAAACCGGCCGCATGGGTTCGCCCGGCCGCCGCGAAATCGGCCACGGCAAGCTCGCATGGCGCGCCGTGCATCCGCTGATGCCGGCAGCCGATGAGTTCCCGTACACGATCCGCATCGTCTCGGAGATCACCGAGTCCAACGGCTCGTCGTCGATGGCGTCCGTTTGCGGCGCCTCGCTGGCGCTGATGGACGCCGGCGTTCCGCTGAAGAGCCCGGTGGCCGGCATCGCCATGGGCCTCATCAAGGAAGGCAGCGACTTCGCCGTGCTGTCGGACATCCTGGGTGACGAAGACCACCTGGGCGACATGGACTTCAAGGTTGCGGGCACCGAGAACGGCGTCACCGCGCTGCAGATGGACATCAAGATCACGGGCATCACCGAAGAGATCATGCGCATCGCGCTCGATCAGGCTCATGAAGGCCGCCTGCACATCCTTGGCGAAATGGCCAAGGCGCTGACGGGTGCCCGTGGCGAGCTGGGCGAGCATGCTCCGCGCATCGAAACGATCAAGATCCCGACCGACAAGATCCGCGAAGTGATCGGTTCGGGCGGCTCGGTGATCCGCTCGATCGTCGAAGAAAGCGGCGCCAAGATCGACATCGACGACGACGGCACGGTGAAGATCGCCGCCGCCAAGCGCGAGTCGATCGAAGCGGCCATGAACCGCATCAAATCGATCACGCAGGAGCCCGAGGTCGGCACGATCTACAAGGGCAAGGTCGTGAAGGTGATGGACTTCGGTGCGTTCGTGAACTTCTTCGGCGCCAAGGACGGTCTGGTCCATATCTCGCAGCTGGCCCAGGGCCGGCCCGAGACGGTGGGCGAAGTCGTGAAGGAAGGCCAGGAAGTCTACGTGAAGCTGCTGGGCTTCGACGACCGCGGCAAGGTGCGCCTGTCGATGAAGATCATCGACCAGACGACCGGCCAGGAGATCCCGCGCGCCGAAGGCGAGCCGGAAGAAGTCTTCAGCGCCGAACGTCCGCCGCGCCGCGAGCGCAGCGGTGGCGGCGGTGGTGGCCGCGGCCGCCGGTAAGCCGGACGCACATAGTTGAGATGCAGGAATGCCGGGCCGAAAG
>JAKAXS010000095.1:0-7321 GCA_021816505.1 Pseudomonadota bacterium | reverse complement strand
TTCTTTTACGGCGAGCCGAGGACTGAGACGCGCGGCTACCGCGCCACCATCAAGCCTGAGTCGATCAGGCGGCGGTGGAAGGTCAGGATCTCGTCGTGCTGCTTGCAGCCGTAGTAGCGGCCGTCGCAGAGGGCACGCAGCCTCTTGCGTTCGACGTAGCTGTCGGACAGCGGCAAGCCCGCCTGTTCCAGAACCAGACCGCCGAGGTAAGGCACGTCGAGCGTTTCCACGTCCGGCAGTTTCGGCGGATCGTAGTTGATGCCTTCCGTCGCGTAGTAGGTGATGAACGCGGCCGAGTCCTTGTCGAACGTCGTGTCCTCCGCGGCGCGTGCCTTGCCCTGGCCGAAGTACGAGCGTGTGGCGATGGGATGATGATCGCCGTACTGGACGATGAGGAACCGCTCGTTCGGATAGCGCCGCTGCAGCTCGGCCTTCATCCACTCGTAGTCGATTTTGGCGATCGCCTCGCGGCGCAGAAACTCGTGCATCTCAGGATTGGTGCCGGGCGCACCGCCAGGCACGTCCATCTCAGGCGCGAACTTGTGGGTGTAGGGCTGATGACCCGACGAGGTGATCATGAAGGTGAACAGCGGCTTGTCGGACTGACGGAAGTGCGTGTCCATCAACTTCAGCATGTTCGTGTAGTAGCGGCGGTCGCGCTCCATGGCGGATGGCGCGCCCTGATCTTTCATGTCGAAGATCTCCGGCATGCCGACGGCGTTGTAGAAGCGGCCGTTGGACACGAAGTTCTTCAGCATTGGATAGAAGACGACATTGCGATAGCCGCAGCGGGCCAGCGCCTCAGGCAGCGTATCCTTCACCTTGCCCGCCATCAGCGCCTGCACAAACGGGCGCATCCCGCCGAACGAATACGTGGAAACGCCGGCGAGGATGGAGAACTCCGTCAGCCAGGACGCACCACCGTAGGTCTCCACCCGCATCTGGTGGATCTTGCCGTCGCTCGACTTGAAGAGACTGTCCAGGCTTTTGTCGTAGCTCACACCCGGAACCACCGACGGCTGAACCAAACTCTCCTGGTGTATGAGCAGGATGTGCGGAGGACGCTCCGTCGCGGAGCAGCCCGTGGGCACGACGAACGGCGCGTTGCTGTTGGCACTCGCCGGCGGCGCGGCCTCGATCAACGTACCGCGCCACAACGTCTGCGCCGTCTCCGCCCACGACGAATAAAACGACGAAACGACGAGATCGGCCCAGTAGTACTGCGTATGACGCCGTTCGCCTTTCAGGTCGGCTGCATATGGCGTGAGAAACGCGAACACCGCAAACGCCAGCAGGGCATAGCGACGCGAGACGCGCGTCGGGTCGTAGCGGTAAGCCAGCACGACCGCGATTGCGAGCGCGGCCAGCGCGGCGACAAGCATGAACAGGTACGCGCGATAATGCTCCCACAGGAAGACGACCGTCGCCCACGACATGAGATAGAAAAAGATGTCGTAGGCGTGGACGATCATGTCCATCGCTTCGCGCTTGAAAGTGGCCGCCTGCACGACGACGAAAATCATGGCCGGAACGGCGATGGCAGCCACGAGCAGCCGGCCCGTCAACAACACGATCGCCGAAGCGATCATCAACGTAACGCAGTTGACGAACGCCTTATTGGGCTAGGAGGCCTCATAAAGATTGAAATAGCGGCCAACGCCTAGAACGGCGAGCGCGATGACGGCATAGACGTGAATGGGCTTCAGAAAGGTGGATTTCGACGGCTCGTTAAGCGCCGTCTTCAGCGCGCCGGCGAGGTTTCCTCTGCGTTGTTGGCCAACTGTTTGATCGGTCATTCTGGTGTGCCGTTCTTACGTGCCGTACCTGCACTTAGCTGTCATGAACGCGTCATGCTGGCTGTCATCGATTTGTTATCTACCTTTAGGACTTTTTCGCGAGCAGGTCAGTGGGCGTTCCCGAAAAATTTAAACGCATCAGATGAATATCGGTTCATCCGATAGCTGCTCTTAACCGCGAAAGAATGAGCGCTCCCACGGCCGGCTCGCCGCCGATCGGGCCGGCGTAAATCGCCTTAACCTTGCTCTTCGCAACTGCAGCAGGCACGTCGTCTGCCGCGTGCATGCCGTCGCCGGAGAAAAATCCGGAGACGACGACCGGCTCTGTTGCGGCGCGCAACGCCTCTTCGATCGAGGGAGGCTCTTCCAGGAACGCCGACGTCACGCTCGCAAAAACGCGAGCGTCTTCAATTGCCGAAGCGACCGCCCGTGTCGCGTCGGCCGAGGCCGGACCGAATTTCGAGCCGTGACCGGCGACCACCAGCGTCGTGGCGGCCGGATCAAAGCCGGCGGCAGCGGCGGCCGACTCCGCGTGCGTCAGCATGAGATCGGGCAGACCGGGATCGACACCGAGCGGCGGGAAAATTTCCCACCGCCCCGTCAAGCCCGCTGCTGCGACGCGCTCGGACAATCGCGTGCGCACGAAGAAGCCATCGGCCATGAAAAAGGGATAGACGACGACGCGGGACGCACCGCTGGCCTTTGCCTCGGCCAGGGCCGTCTCCAGCGTAGGCTCGCCTTTCAAGACGCCGGCCGTAACAACGGCAAAGCATCCGGAATCGGCCAGCAAGCTGCGATGGGCAAGCAACGCGGTGTTGGCGAACGCACCGCCTCGATCACCGTGCGCAGCAAGAACGACGGCCGTCTCGGGGCGTGCGCGTCCATTGGCTGCGCCGTTGAGGCTCATGCCGGATCGTCCTGCAGAGCGCGGCCGACGAGCCCGGCGACACGCTCGGACAAGGGCAACTTCAGAGCCGCAGCGTGCCCATGCGGCGACATCTTCGCCCACGTCTTGCGCAGGATCGCGATCAGCTTGTCGTCGTCATGCTTGGCGGCGAATTCGTCGACGTAGTGCTGCAGGAACACGATGCAGGCGATGTCTTCCAGCGCTTGCGCTTCGGCATCCTGCTTGAGCCGTTCCTTGCGGATGAGCGAACCGACGCGTGCGATCACGCCATCGGCGTAACCGTTCGCCCGCATAATCTCGCCGGCCATCTCCGCGTGCTTGCGCTTCAGATCCGTGCGCCAGCGCAGATAGCCTGTGCGGTCCATCGGATAGCTGGCGCGAGGAACGGTCCAGCGGCGGATATGCTGCGCGCGCGCGCCGAGACGGAGCGCTTCGCTGGCGTCAGGATAAAGCGTTTCCAGAACGGCCGACATGCGCTCGCCATAGACGAGTTCCGCCGGGCGGCTGACGCCATCGACCGTCACGCGCGACGGATCGTCCGCGTTTGCGGCGTCGATCGCTGAGAGCGTTGCGGCGAGATTGGTCATGTCGAAATAGGCCCGTGGAAGATGAAATAGGCGCCGAGAATAATGAACGCGAAGCCCACCAGGTGATTGAGCGTCAGCGGCTCTTTTAGCACCACCACCGAGAAGCCGGCGAATACGGCCAGCGTCATCACTTCCTGAATGGTTTTCAGCTGGGCAGCCGAATAGACGGCGTGCCCGATGCGATTGGCGGGAACCGCCAGGCAGTACTCGAACAGCGCGATGAACCAGCTGAACAGCACGGCGCCCCAGATCGGCGTCGTCTTGTCGGTCAGGTGACCATACCACGCATACGTCATGAAGACGTTCGACGCAGCCAGCAATGCGATCGGCAGGAGATAGGGGGACCAGGCGGCGTACGACACAGGTTCGGCTCCTCGAAGAGAGGGTTACAACCGACGGCATATCAGACCGCCGGCCGAAGGCCAGCCTCGTCGTCTATGCTAGTGTTTGGCTAGGTATCCCGCACACCTGGGCAGATCGGTCAGAACCGCTTCAGAAGCCGTTCCAGATAGTCCAGCTCCATGGCCGGACGTTGGGCATCGCCCAGGCGGCGCCGCAGCTCTTCCAGGATCTCGCGAGCCCGCTGCATGTCGATCTGCTCGGGCACCTTCACGGCCGTCCCGAGGTCGGGACCCTGCGAACGTTGCGGGCGACCGAGCGGGTCGCGCGGCGTGTCGCCGTTCTGGCCCATGCGGCTCGGCATATTCTTCATCATCTCTTGCGCCATTTGCTGGGCGCCCTGCCGCATCTGGTCCAGAGCCCGTGCTTGCTCGTCGGTCGCGCCTTCGAGATCGCCCCGTTCCAGCGCATCTTCCGCGGCCTGCATGGATTCCTTGGCGCCTTCCAACTGCTCGGACGGCTGGCCGCCCTTCTCGTTGATGCCGCGCTGCAGCTGACCGAGCCGATCACGCAGAGCCCGTTGGCGCTGATTCAAGCCTTCGCGGCCCTCCTGGCCCTGGCCGCGCTGGCCCTCGCCGTCACCTTCGCCGGGTTGCTGCTGGCCCTGACCCTGCGCCTGGCCGCCTTGCTGACCCTGCTCGCCCTGACCGCGTTGGCCCTTGCGCTGTCCCGACTTGTCCGAACGGTCGCCGCGCTGTTGCGGACCGGAGTTGTTCTCCGCGCCGAAACGCTGCTGATCCTTTTGCTGCGGATTGCGCGGCGTGCGGCCCTGCTCGCGACGTTCCTTGAAGGTCTCGTCCATCAGCTTCTGCTGATCGCCGACGACGCCGCCCAGCTCATCCATGAGCTTCAGCATCTCTTCGTTCTTCTCGGCCTGCTCGCGGTCCATCTTGCCCTGCTGCATGCGCTCCATCATGTCGCGCATTTCCGAGAGCATTTGCTGGGCTTCTTCGCGTGAGCCGTTCTTCGCCATCTCCTCCAGGTTGTCCATCATGCGCTGCATGTCCTGCTGCGACATGGACTGCATGTCCTGGTTCTGGCCATCGAAGGGTTGCTGGTCGCCCTGGTCCTTGGCGAGCTGCTCCATGTAATTGTTCATGGCATCGCGCAGCTCTTGCATCGCCTGCTTGATCTCTTCTTCCGAGGCGCCTTCCTCAAGCAGCTTCGAAAGTTTCTCCTGCGCCTCGCGAAGAGCTTTCTCGGCGTCGGAGAGATCGCCGTCCTCGATTTTCAGCGCCACGTCCCACAGCTGCTTCACCACGCTCTTCATGCCGGACCGTGTCCGGTCGCCCTGCAGGCGGTAGGAGGCTGTGCGCAGGCCCAGATAGATGCGCGTATCGTCGATGAAGCCCTCCGGCTCCATCGTCAGCGCATCGAGCGCGGTGACAACCTGATCGCGATAGCGGTGGTCTTCGACAAGCTTGGCACGCTGCTCGATCACGGCCCGCGCAAGGGGCTTGGTAAAGCGGCGCTGCGGCAGCTTGATCTCTATCGTGCGGCTGCGGCCGATCTGGCCGGCGACATCCTTGGCTTCCAGCGTCAGCTGCACGCGCTGGCCGGACCACGGGTGCGAGCCGAATTCGATATAGGTGCTGGCTTCGCCCTCCTTCGTGTTACCGGGCGGCACCTTGAGGGTCAGCTGCGGCGGGCGCTCTTTCGGCCAGCGTGGGCCCTTCAACGCCTCAGGCTGCGCCCAGGCCTTTGCCGGATCTGCCGCTCTCGGCGCAACGCGCGCCACTTTGGCCTCGGCGCCCGAGACGCCGTAGTCGTCCTTCACCTTGTAGGTGAGCTTCATCGACCCACGCGCGGTCACCTCCGGAGTCTTGCTCATCTCGATCGTGGGCAGCGCGTCGGGAATGATCACCACCTTCCAGGCGGCAAGCTCGCTGGAGCCGCTCAAAACGCGGATCGCGGCATTCTCCTTCAGTTCAAAACGCAGTTCGGCGGCGTCCTGTATGAGCCCCGCCTTCTTCGTCGGCTGCGGCTCGACGCGTACCGGCGTCTTTGCCCCCTCGGGCAGCACCTCCAAGGCAAGCCGGGCGTCGTCGACACCGGAAAGGCGAGCGATCAACGTGCTGTTGACCGGCACCTCCGCCGGCTTGACGCCGGCGCCACCGGCGATGGCATCGAGCGGCTTGGCACCGTCGGCCAGCATGACCGGAGGGCGTGCGGTATACGGCGGCGGCGACACCCAGGCATCGAGCCGCGCCGTCGCGAGCACGCCAGGGCCAAAACTGAAGGCTGATTTCAGCCGCTCGCTGATGCTGCCCCAGTTCAACCCCGCAAGGGCAATGACGCCGAGCACCAGAAGCGAACGCACCGCATAGGGATCGAAGCGGTGCGTGCGCGGACGCGGCGGTCCGACGCGAAGCTTCTGCAGCAGCGCCAGCATGCGCACGCGGTGCGCCGCCCACAACGTTGCCGTGGCAGGGTTGCCTGCTTCAGTCGACGACAGCGTGTCTTCATAAGATGAGGCCGGGCGATGGGGAATGCCGGAGACCGCCTCGATCCGGCGCAACGCTTCGTCCCGCGTCAGCCAACGCAACGGTCCGGCGTAGAACAGGCCGGCTAGCGCGGCGATCGCGAAGGCCACCAGGACGGCGATGTGGACCGGCTTGGACAGGTTCTCCCAGAGCCCGGCGAACGACGCGAGCGCGAACACCGCCGCGACCGCACCGACAATCCAAAATCGCAACCAAAGCTGTTCGAACAATCCAGCCCAACGCGCTCGCGCGACCTTGCGCTCCAGCACGCGATTGACGAATGGCGGCGGCTTCTGGCTCATCCGGCAAACTTAGCACGGCGGTTTAGACAGGACAGGGCCGAATTAGGTGAAAAAACGTTCATGTTCTGTGCATGAAGGGGATGGCCAATGCCATTATTGCTGTACCGACTTGGTGTGAATCAGCGGCTTCGCCACCAACAAGCCGCGCACGGAATTGCCCAGGTAAACCTCGTCGGCCGCCTCGAGATCCTTCAGCGTCAGGACCGCCTCCTGCACCTCCCCGCTCGCGAGCAGATCGGCACGCAGCACGCCCGGCAGCAGGCCCGAACTCAGCACCGGGGTGACCAACCGGCCATCCACTTTCAGGAAGATGTTCGTACGGCTGCCCTCGGCCAGCTCACCGCGCTCGTTGAGATAGATCACCTCGTCGGCACCGGCCGTGTCGTGAAAATGCTGCCACTCGCCGTCGTAGAGGTCGCGGCGCGTCGTCTTATGGTAGAGAAACGCGTCGGCGCTGTTCACCCGCGTGTCGGAAATGACGTAGCGCATGATCGGCGGCGTTGCGGGTGCCGCTTCCAGCGGTGTTGCCGTGATGGAGACGGCACCGTCCTCGGCGAGCGTCATGCGGACGCGCGCCCGCGGCGCATCGATCTCCGCCGCCCGCGCAGTGAGCGCCGTGCGCACCGTTTCGAGATCGCACGTAAACCCGAAATACCGCGCCGACGCCTTCAACCGGTCGAGGTGACCGCCGAGCAGAACATAACCGCTGCCCTTTTCCCACATCAGCGTTTCGATCAATTCGAACGTCTTCGGCGGGTCGGTGAGGAATTTCATCTTCAACAGACACTCGGCGTACTCGCGTCCGCCGTCGGAGTCGTAGACGACCCCCGAGCCGATCCCCATAGAT
>JAKAXS010000094.1 GCA_021816505.1 Pseudomonadota bacterium | reverse complement strand
GATGCGTCACGCGCGATTTCTCGAGCGCCTCCACCAGGGCGGGGAGCTTGGTCGCGGCAAATTTCGTTTTGACGAACTTCAAGTGCCGGGCCGGCAGCACGGAGTTCACTTTGTCCGGCATCGCATGATCGCCGCCGCTGCCGCTTTCGTACGTCACGAAAATCGGCGCGCTGGCAGCAGTCGCCTTCTTCACCAGCCCGGCCGAGACATCCAGCGACGCCTCGGTGGCAGGATCGAAGCGGACGCTGGCGATAAAGTGCTGCTGCAGATCGACAACCAGCAAGCCAACCTTAGGCTCGCGCGCCTGCGCAATCGAAAACTGGGCCACAAGGCCCAACACCGTGAACGCTGCAACGAGAGCAACGCGAACCTGCACGAGAACGCTAATCATCCTGAAGATTGAGATCCCTCTGAGGACATCGACCCCGATCCTCAACTTACTACAGACGCTTACCTGACAATTCGCCAACGGTGCGAAAAATGCGCGCTCGAAGTGTCGAAATGCCGTGAGCACGCTCGTCGTGGCTTTAGGATCCACCATACACCCCGAAAGGAAGCACAAAATGGCATACGTCGATGGATTTGTAGCCGCTGTCCCCAAAGCGAACCGCGAGAAGTTTCTCAAGCACGCGGGGATCGCCGCGGACATCATGAAGGAATGTGGCGCGACCGAAATTGTCGAGTGCTGGGGCGATGACGTGCCGGACGGCAAGGTCACGTCGTTCCCGCTGGCCGTTAAGAAGGAGAACGACGAGGTCGTGGTCTTCTCGTGGATTGTCTGGCCGTCGAAAGCAACACGGGACGAAGGCATGAAAAAGATGATGGAAGACCCGCGCATGCAGCAGGACACCAACCCCATGCCGTTCGACGGCAAGCGCGTGATCTTCGGCGGGTTCGAGCCGATCCTGAGACGATAGCCCAACGACGGCAGTCCGGGCGCCGGGGCGATCACGGACTGCCTTCCCAAAGCTGTTCGCCTCGTGCATTCATATCCTCCAGCGGCGTGCCCGGACGAGGCGCAAACAATGCCGCGGGAGGATTGATCGATGCCACGCCTGCTACCCCACTTCGGCTGGGCCGCCGTAGCCGTTCTCGGCGCAATCTCGCTCAGCATCGTGGCCCTGTCGCGTGGTGAACCGATCAACGCCGTGTGGCTCGTCGCCGCCGCGATCTGCACCTACCTCATCGCGTTTCGCTATTACTCGCTTTTCATCGCCAACCGCGCCTTGAAGCTGGACGCAAACCGCCCCACGCCGGCGGTTCGCCACAACGACGGCCTCGACTACGTGCCGACGGACCGGTGGGTGCTGTTCGGGCACCACTTCGCGGCCATCGCCGGCGCCGGTCCCCTCGTCGGCCCGGTGCTGGCCGCGCAGATGGGTTATCTGCCCGGCACGCTGTGGCTGCTCGCCGGCGTCGTGTTCGCGGGCGCCGTGCAGGACTTCATCGTGTTGTGGGCCTCCACCCGCCGCGACGGCCGGTCGCTCGGCGACATGATCCGCGCCGAGATGGGCCCGGCCGCCGGCACCATCGCGCTCGTCGGCGTGCTGATGATCATGGTGATCCTGCTGGCCGTTCTGGCCCTCGTCGTCGTCAAGGCGCTGGCGCACAGCCCCTGGGGCACCTTCACCGTCTTCGCCACGATGCCGATTGCCGTCTTCATGGGCATCTACGGACGCTACCTGCGTCCCGGCCAGGTCGGCGAAATGTCCGTCATCGGCTTCGTGCTGCTCATGCTGTCGATCTGGGGCGGCCAGATCATCGCCGAGAATCCCGAAACAGCGGCCATGTTCACGTTCTCCGGCGAAGCGCTGGCGCTGATGCTCATCGCCTATGGCTTCATCGCGTCGGTTCTGCCCGTGTGGCTCCTGCTCGCGCCGCGCGATTACCTGTCGACGTTTCTGAAGATCGGCACCATCGTCGGCCTCGCGATCGGCATCTTCATCGTCATGCCTGAGTTGAAGATGCCCGCCGTCACGCAGTTCGTGGACGGCACCGGCCCGGTCTTCAAAGGCTCGCTATTCCCGTTCCTGTTCATCACCATCGCCTGTGGCGCCGTCTCAGGATTCCACGCGCTGATCTCCTCCGGCACCACGCCCAAGATGCTGGAAAACGAGATGCACGCCCGTGCCATCGGCTACGGCGCGATGCTGATGGAAAGCTTCGTCGCCGTGATGGCCCTCGTCGCCGCCACCGCACTCGAGCCCGGCGTCTACTTCGCGATGAACAGCCCGCCCGCCGTCATCGGGACGACGGTGGAGCAGGCAGCCGCCACGATCGCAAGCTGGGGCTTTGTCGTGACGCCCGAGATGCTCTCCACCACGGCGCAACAGATGGGCGAGAGCACCATTCTTTCCCGCACCGGCGGCGCACCGACACTCGCCGTCGGCATGGCCGAAATACTCTCGCGCGTCATCGGCGGCGATGCATTCAAGGCCTTCTGGTATCACTTCGCCATTCTGTTCGAGGCGCTGTTCATCCTGACCACCATCGACGCGGGCACACGCGTCTGCCGCTTCATGTTCCAGGACTTCATGGGCCAGATGATCCCTTCGTTCCGCGACACGCAGGCGTGGGGTCCCAACATCATCGCGACGCTGTGTGCCGTCAGCGCGTGGGGCTACTTCCTGTATCAGGGCGTCGTCGATCCGCTGGGCGGCATTAACACGCTCTGGCCCCTGTTCGGCATCGCCAACCAGATGCTGGCGGCCATCGCGCTGATCCTGTGCACCGTCGTCCTGTTCCGCATGAAGCGCGAGCGCTACGCGTGGATCACCATCCTGCCCGCAAGCTGGGTGCTGATCTGCACCCTCACGGCCGGCTGGCAGAAGGTGTTCCACGAGAACCCCGCCATCGGCTTCCTGTCGCACGCCGCGAAGTACGGCGAGGCACTGGCCGCGGGCCAGATCCTCGCGCCGGCCAAAACGATGGAGGAGATGCACCGCATCGTCTTCAACGACTACCTGAACGCCACCATGGCCGGCATCTTCGTCGCGCTGGTTCTGTCCATGATCGCGTTCGGAGCGCGCGCCGCCTGGCAGGCGTGGAGCAATCCACGCGTCTCCGCCAGCGAAGTCCAATACGCCGGCGCAGCAGCGGAGTGATGCGATGAACCAGCTCGGCACGCTTTATCGCCAGTTCTGCAAGACGGCACGCCTGATGATCGGTGTGCCCGACTACGACGCCTATGTCGCCCACCGCCAAGCGCAGCACCCCGGCGAGCCGGTGATGACCTACGCCGAATTCTTTCGCGACCGACAGGACAGCCGCTATGGCGCGAAGGGTGGCAAGATCAGCCGTTGCTGTTGAACGAGGCGCTTACGACGCGAGGCGCGTCAGCACGAGGTCGCGGCCGCGGAAGAAATTGGGACCGAGCGTTCTTCGATCTTCCGCATCCGGCGGCAGCGCGTTGCCTGCCTGCTCCTCGATCGCGTAGCGCGCGCCCGTCACCAACTCGAAACGATCGATGACCCCGAGTTCGGCTGCAGCATCCGCAATGGCAGTGCGAATGTTCTTAGGCGCCTCGCGCAATTGCTCTGTCGCTACGAAATCCATAACCAGCAGCTAAACAGGAGAACCGCAGCAGATCAACCTCTAGGGCCAACATCTCTTCGGAAAAAGTTTCAATTGCCTATCAAATGATCAACGATTGAACTGTACGAAACTGCATTTCATCTGCGGGACGATTTCAGCAACTATCCGATCCACCTCCAAGCCACTCGAAAATCGTATTTGGCACCTCGCCGCCCCGATCTCACCACATCCTCCATCCATACGCCCCGCTCAGAGCGGGACAGAAACAACGACAATGAGGGTATCATGACCAAGCGGCTCTCTCCGCCGGAGGCGCTTATCTACTGCATGTTCACCGCGTCGACCGTCGATCGCACCGTATCCACGCAAGAGCTGGAGCGGATCGGGTCCATCGTCGGCGAGTTGCCCGCGTTCAAAGGCTACGCGCGCGACTGGTTCTCCGACGAGGCTCAGGCCTGCGGACAGGTTCTCGGCAAGCCCGGCGGCGTCGAAGCCGTGCTCGATCTGGTGACGGAAGCGTTGCCGCGAGAACTGCGTGAGACCGCGTATGTGCTTGCCTGCGAAGTGGTCGAGACGGACATGACCTTCCGCAAGGAAGAGCGCCACTTCCTGGAAATGCTGGCGTCGCGCTTCAACCTCGATCGCCTGATCGTTGCCGCACTTGAGCGCGCCGTGAAGGCACGCCATCGCAACGTCTCCGCCGAGTAAGGGAAGCCGTCAGGCCTTGCCGGCGAACACGCCGCACGTCGCGACAACGTCTTCGAGCACGCCACGGCCGGCGCCCTTGAGATCGTGATCCCCGTTCTCGATCCAGTCGATCGTGATGGCAGGCGACAGATCGTAGCCTGCCACCTCGTCGCGCGTGCCGAACGGGTCGCGCGTCCCTTGCACGATCAAGGTCGGGCACTTCAAGTCTGCCAGATGCGCGGTGCGCAGCTTCTGAGGCTGGTTCGGCGGGTGGAACGGATAGCCGATGCACACCAGACCTGCGATCGTCCGCGCCGCATAGCAGTCGTCGGCGATCATGCTCGCCACGCGTCCGCCCATCGACTTGCCGCCAATGAAGAGCCGCTGCGTAGCAGTCAGCCGACCATGAACGTCTCCGACAACGTCGCGATACTCGTCCGTCAGCGTTTCAGCTTTCGGCGGCGGCCGTCGCGATCCCCCGTTCCTGCGCGCCGCCATGTAGCTGAATTCGAAGCGATGGACGCACAGTCCCTGCGCGGCGAGCAGCGCCGAGAACTTCACGATCCACGGGCTCGTCATCCCCGCCCCTGCCCCGTGCGCAAAGATGAGGTGCGCCAGAGCGTCTCGATTTCCTTCGCTTACGATTTCGGTCATGCCCGGCCAGCCACGGTGAATTTCCCAGGAGTTTCGGTTTGATAGCACGCGACCGCTTCTTTGCAGCGCGAGCTTTTCCACCGCGGTCTGCCGCGAGCGACGTTTTCGTCCTGTCGCATTTTGGCCTTCGCGCGCGCTAGGATGCCGCCAACGCGGGAGAGAATCGCAATGCGCAGCGGCACGACCGCCGCCTTTTTGTTGACGGCCTACCTCGCCTGGCCGGCTTTTGCCGAGCCGGACACATCCGCGCCTGCTCCAGTCAATGTCCTGCCGGCACAGAGCGCGGCTGCGGCAGCAGCGGCCGCAGCGAAGGCCGCCAAGACCGCACCAGCAGCTACGGCACCGCCGCAAACCGAGACACCGCAACAGGCGGCCGCCCCCGCGGAGCCAGCATCAAACGCTGTTGCTCCACCCGCCGCCGCCGTTGATGAAGCCCCGGCCGATCCAGCGACGTCTACGGACACACCGCCTCAAGCGGCGACCATACCGGCACCTGTTCCGGCCACCCCGCCCACAACGACGGCAAAGGCTCCGGCCGAAGACACCAAGACGGATCCGGCCACCGTCGCTTCCGAACCTGCAAAGCCGAAGCTCGTCGCGGCCAAGACTCTGTTCGGCGCCGCCAAGGACGCCGCACCACTTGCCGCTCGCGCCATCGGAACCTATGCCCGCGGCTGCCTCGCCGGCGCCAAGCCTCTCGCTGTCGATGGCCCGAACTGGCAGGCGATGCGCCTGTCGCGCAACCGCACGTGGGGCCACCCCGATCTCATCGCCCTGCTTGAGCGCTTCGCGGCCGAGGTGAAGGACGACGGTTGGCCCGGCCTGCTCGTCGGCGATCTGTCTCAGCCGCGCGGCGGCCCCATGCTGACCGGCCACGCGAGCCATCAGCTGGGCCTCGACGCCGACATCTGGTTCACGCCGATGCCGGACCACCGATTGTCGCGCAAGGAGCGCGAGAACCTGTCCGCCACCTCGATGCTGGCCGGAGACAGCCTATCCGTCGATCCCAAGGTCTGGACGGACTCGCGCACGAAGATCATCAAGCGCGTCGCCTCCTATCCGAAGGTGGAGCGCGTTCTGGTGCACCCAGCCATCAAGAAGGCGCTGTGCGACGCGGTCTGCACGGATCGCGCGTGGCTGAACAAGGTCCGGCCCTACTGGGGCCACTTCTACCATTTCCACGTGCGCATCGGCTGTCCGGCGGGATCCCAGGGCTGCAAACCGCAAGCGCCCGTGCCGGGCGACGATGGCTGCGGCAAGGAACTGGACGATTGGTTCAAGCTGCTCACGCGCAAGCCCAAGCCGAAGCCACCCGGCGAGCCGAAGGTCGTTGTCAAACCGGCGAAGCCAAAGCCGCCGATGACGCTCGACGACCTTCCGCAGGAGTGCCGAATGGTGCTGGCGACCGGCCGAGACATCGAGCTGCCGCCGCCAGCCGTTGCCGCCACCAGCGGCGCGCCGAAAGCCAAACCTGCTGCCAAGGCAAGCGTGACCGGTAGCCCTGCCTCCGGCAGCGCGAAGGCGCCTGCCAAACCCAAGCCGGCTGCCCAGAAGGCTACCGACCCGAAGCCTGCAACCACCAAGGCGGCCGCAGCCAAAACGCCTGCGAAGTCCGACGATCAGTAGGGCACCAAGCGTACGGCATGGCGTGCACGGCCGAGCCGTCGCTGGACGCGGCAGGCTAATGAATTGTTAAAATTCCCAGCTCAAAATGAAATGAGCGTGCTCTAGCGAGCGCCGACCACTGACGATCCGAGCCACCGTTCCGATCGGTCCTGCTCAATTAGCCTAAGTTTAATTTCGAATCACTGATCGTTGTTTCGTGAAGCGCCCAGCCGAGTTTTCCATAGAGCCAAACCCGATGTCCGCAACCACCATGACCGCGCGCAACCCTCTTACGGAGGCGAGCTTTTCGTTTCAGCACACGCGCGAGTTTCTCAACAGCGGCGAACAGGCGATCGTCAATTGCTCGCACGCTTGCAGCGTCATGATTATGGATGACGAGAACCTGAAGGACTTCATCGCCGGCCATAAGTTCCACTACTACGGCGGCTACTACAAAGCGTTGCCCGCGCGCATTTCAGCGCCGAGCTCCGGGCATTGGAATATCGTCCTGCACATGGGTGGCTCGAAGGCGGCAATCACATTCACGATGAGCTTCAAGAAGAGGCCATCGGCGGCCTGAGCCGCCGATGCGTGACGCTATTCAGCCGCGACGCCTGTCGGCGCCGGGCACGAGACGCCGGTGCCGCCCACCCCGCAGTATCCGTGCGGCACCTTTGCCAGATACTGCTGGTGATAATCCTCGGCGAAGAAGAACTCAGGCGCCGGCATGATCTCCGTCGTGATCGGCCCGAAGCCGGCCGCGGACAACTGCTGCTGATACGCCGCCTTGCTCGCCTCCGCTGCCGCACGCTGCTCGTCTGAGAACGTGTAGATGCCGGACCGATACTGCGTGCCCATGTCGTTGCCCTGACGCATACCCTGGGTCGGGTCATGCCCTTCCCAGAACGTCTTCAGCAGCGTCGCATAGCTCATGACCTTGGGATCGAAGACGACGAGGACGACCTCGTTGTGCCCGGTCTGCCCGGTGCACACTTCCTCATAGGTCGCGTTCGGCGTGTAGCCGCCGGCATACCCGACGGCCGTCACCCAGATCCCATCGGACAACTGCCAGAACTTTCGCTCCACACCCCAAAAGCAGCCCATGCCGAACATCGCCATCTCGGCGCCCGGCGGATAGGGACCTTTTAAGGGGCGGCCAAAGATGAAGTGCTCATCCGCCGTACGCAGCGGTCGATCGCGGCCCTTGAGAGCGGTTTCCGGCGTGGGCATGCCCGGCTTCTTTCGGGAGAACAACATCATGATCCTCCTGTTTGCGCCGACGAGGCGTCTGATTATAGTCCCGCATATGGCGCCTGACCGCAGCTTTTGCATCCGTTGGACGCCAACACGTGAACGCGGCTGCGGGCTCACAATACGCAAACTGCCAGGGAAGAGTTACAGCGCATGAGCGAAGTTCCCGCCGAGACAAAGCACGAGCGCCTCGACTACAGCGCCGGAGGCGGACGCAAGACGTTGTTTTGTTTTCTATTTTTGATCCTTCTCCCATTCTTCGTCAGCCTGCCCGCCATGCTGTTCATGCGCGTCAAGAATGGTTTGTGGGAAGACACGATCGGCCTGGGCATCATCGCCGCGGGCTTCGCCATCATCATGTTCCTGATCGTCATCGAACTCATGTTTTCGCTACGTGCCCATGTGCACCTGGGCGAGGACAGCGTGAAGATGACGCTGCCCTCCGGACGGGGTCCCACGCCGATGCTGCGCTATCGCAGCTACGAGATCCCCTACGATCAAGTGCATTCCGTCGAGACGCGGCGCGAGATCTACGGCGGCGCCTTCGTCCCCATGTTGCTGCAGGGCGCACGCGTGCACACCAAGGACGGCAAGGCGATCCCGCTCGGCTATGTCGCCGAACAGTGTATCGACCCCTGCTTCCCGTATCCCGAAATCGCCCGCAAGATCGCCGAACGCGCCCGCTTGCCGATGATCGACCGTGGCCACGTCCGCCGCTCGTTCCGCCACAAGATGTTCGGCCTTAAATCCCCCAACGCCGACCACGTCGTCAGCGAGGGCGAGATTGCAAAGCTCAACCGCAGCCACGCCAACATGGTGCTGGCGCTCGTCTCCGT
>JAKAXS010000093.1 GCA_021816505.1 Pseudomonadota bacterium | reverse complement strand
CGGGTATCGGCGAGCCGTAAGGTGCCGCCGTGCACGGCGGACAATTCATGCGCGATCGCAAGTCCCAGACCCGTGCCGCCTTTGCGCGTTGAACCCTGGAACGCCCGGAACAGATGCTGGCGCGCGGCCGCGGGAACGCCCGGCCCATCGTCGGAAACTTCAACCGTCACCTTGCGGCCTTCCCGCCGGCCCGAGATGCGGATCTCGCCCTTGCCGCCGTTGTCCTGGCTCTCGATGGCCTGCACGGCGTTGCGAACGAGATTGGAAATGATGCGGAACAGCTGTTCGCGATCGGCATCGATGCGAAGCGTGTCCTCGATATCGATGACGAACCCGATCTGATCGTCGCGCGGCAGGAACAGCGCGTCGGCAACGTCCTCGATCAGCGGCTTGAGCAGCATCAGTTCGCGGCGCGGCGCGGCCTCCTCGGCGCGGCCGAAGCGCAAGCTGTCGGTGCAGAAGTTGATGGCGCGGTCGAGCGATGCGATCAGTTTCGGCGCGAAGGTCTGCACCGTCGGGTCGGGCACGCTCGTCAGGCGATCCGAGATCAGCTGGGCGTTCGCCAGCATGTTGCGCAGGTCGTGATTGACCTTGCTCACGGCCAGGCCGAGCTGCGCCAATCTGTTCTTTTGCAGCAGTTGCTGGGAAAGCTGCTTCTGCATGGACGCCAGTTCGCGTTCGGCGGTGCCGACCTCGTCGTGCCGCGCCGACGGCACGATGATGCGCGTCGGATCCTCGGGATTTTCGGAGAAGCGGAGCATCGAGCGCGTGATGCGCCGCATCGGCCGCACCAGAAGGCCGTTCAGCGCCAGGTAGACGAACGCCGCCGTGATGATCGAGATGATGACGCTGATCCACGTGAGGTTCAGCGCATGGGCGACCATGGCGCGCTTCAGCGGCTCTTCCGGTATAACGATCTCGATGACGTCGTCGTCACGGGGCCCTAGCGGACCGATGACGCGGATCACACGATCGTCCCTGGCGAAGAAAACCGCGAGTGAATCGCCGATCTGCTTGAACCAGTCCGAGAGCGCCTCTCCGTACGTCGGCTTCACCAGTGGCCGCATGTCGTAGAAACTGTCGACCGTCAGCTCGGTTACGGGCGGCAGCACGAGCCGGCGCTGGCCGCCGCGCTTCAGTGCAATGGCCCGCACCAGCGCCGTGCGAATAAGCTCGCTGCGCAGCGCCGGGGGAACGTCTCGAGTCGGCATCGCATCGGCGGCCAGGGCCGCCACGTGCGCTGCCGTCAGCCTGTCGTTGAGCCAGCCGGCCCGGTAGTTCGCCATGGCCGGCAGGAAGATCAGCACCTCCGCCACCAGCACGAAGCCGATCGTGAGCAGCAGCAACTTGGCAGGCAGGTTGAGCCGCAGCCAGCCGCCCTTGAGCCGGCCGACGCCGCGCTGCCACGCCGACGGCGCGAAGCTCAGCTGTTCGATCTTTGCCAAACGATCTTGCATTGCCTGCAGCACGGATTGACGCCACTCGATGTGCGGACCGCCCATACGAGCGCCCTTCGGGCCGCAACCCGCGGGACGCACCAGCAATCATATAGGGCATTTGCCTGCAGAACAGGTAAAGCTGAGACGGAGTAAATCGCTGGCGCGCCGCCGATTGGCCAGAAGTGGGTGGTCTGGGCGCGCTTTGCCAGATGGCGATCCGCCCGCTGAGCTAGCCGAAACGGCCGAGAAAGCGCACCAGGAACCGAACCAAGGGGCTGCCTGCCGCTGCCGCGAAGCGCGCCGCAGAGACGCGTTGGTTGATCTGCGCGAACGTCGGGTAGGCGGTCACGCATTCGGCCATGTCGCGGATCGAGAGCTTCTGCGCCACCGCGAGGCCCCAGACCTGGATGAGTTCGCTGGCGAGCGGCCCCACGATGCCCGCGCCCAGGATCAGGCCGCGATCGTTCGTCACCACCTTGATGTGCCCAACCGTGGCGCCCTCGGCTTGAGCCCTGTCGTTCTCGGCGAAGGCAGAGCGCAGGACGTTGATGCGCTTGTATTTCGCGCGTGCCGCCGCCTCGCTCAGGCCAACCCACGCGATCTCCGGATCGGTGAACGTCACGCGCGGCGCCAGCTCCGGTTTCTGCGTTGCCCGCAGCCGGAACAAGGCGCGCTTGAGAAAGACGTTGGCGTGATAGGTCGCAGCGTGCGTGTGATGCGCTGCGCCCGTCACGTCGCCGATTGCGAATACGCGCCGGTTCGACGTTCTGAGCGCCGTGTTGACGGCGATGCCGCGCGGTCCGAACTTGATGCCGGCAGCCGCAAGGTTGAGTTCTGAGATATTCGGGCGCCGGGGCCCGGCGATCAGCACGTGCGTCGCGTCGATCGCGCCGCCGCTGCTCAAGGTCAGGCGAACGCCCTGCCGTATCGGCTCGACCTTTTCGACGTTGGTGCCTTCGAGAATTTCGAGCCCTTCTGCGCGAAGGCCGCGCATCGCGATCGCCGCGAGTTCAGGATCTTCGTCGGCGAGCGCGGCGTGCGGCTCGATCACCGCAACCGACGAGCCGAGGCGCAAATGTGCCAGCGCGAGTTCCAGTGCCGTGCTACCGCCGCCCAGGACGACAAGACGGTCCAGCCGTCGCGCATTGTCGAAGATCGTCTCGTTGGTGAAGAACCCGATGTTCTCCAGGCCTGCGATGTCGGGGATTTCAGGCGAAGAACCGGTGGCGATGACATAGCGGCGCGCCTTGATGCGCAGATCGCCTGCCTCGACCGTTGCCTTGTCGACGAAGCGTGCGGCCGCCGGAACGATCCTGATGCCCATCGCTGTGAAGCGCTCGACGGAGCCGTTGGGCGCGATGCTGCCCATGGCACCGAAAACGTGCGCGCGCACCGCTTCCGGATCGATCGCGGGATGCACGGGCGAAATGCCGAATGCCCCGGCCGTCCGCATGTCCTGCGCGCGGCGCGCGGCAGCCAACAACGCCTTGGAAGGCACCGACCCGTAGTTGAGGCTTCCCCCGCCCATACGGTTTTTCTCGACGATGACGACCCGCTGGCCAACAGCCGCCGCGGCAGCCGCCACGGCCAGCCCGCCCGAGCCGGCGCCGATGACGCATATGTCCGCGTCGACCACCTCGGGACTGCGTGCGGCTTCGGCCACATCGTTGCTGGCACCGGTCAATGTGCGTCCAAGCGTATCGTCGGACGCGAACGATCGCGCGGTGGGCGCCGGCTGCATCAGCGGTCTCCGTATCAATTCAACAGTCGAATGGCTTGCCCCGCAGCGCCTGCGGCACCTCGGGAACGCGCACGCATCCGCAAAGCGAAGCGCTTGTATAAAGGTATTCGCCGCGTCATGACACACCTAGCGCTGCGTGTTCGACAGCATAGCGGCAGATCGAATGCGCAAACGCAACGCATCCAACCACAGTGGAGCAACGTGCCGTGGCCATATTCGTCGACGCCGATGCCTGTCCGGTGAAGGACGAAGCGTTGCGAGTCGCGGAACGCCATGGCCTCAAGATCTATTTCGTGTCGAACAGTTGGATGCGGCTGCCCGAAAGCCCAATGATCGAACGCGTTGTGGTACCCGAAGGCCCCGATGTTGCAGACGACTGGATCGCCACGCGTGTTGGAAAGGCCGATATCGCCGTGACGAACGACATTCCACTCGCTGCGCGCTGCCTGAAGGCTGGGGCTCAAGCGCTGGGCGCGACCGGCAAGCCGTTCACGGATGCCAACATCGGCATGGCCATGGCGATGCGCGATCTGGGCTCGCATTTGCGCGAAACAGGCGAAAGCAAGGGCTACAATGCAGCCTTCACGAAGCAGGACCGCTCCCGCTTTCTGCAGGCCCTGGAGCAAGCGGTGCAGGCGAGCAAGCGAAGATAGCGCATGCAACTTGAAATTGCGCGTGGATCCGATTTTCGGGATGGCGGCGCCTAGATTGACTTGCGTGAAAGCCCCCCGTATAAGGCCGCCATCCAAGATTTAAGCGCTCCGGCCGGGAATTCGCCGCGGGGGCGCGCCGCTGTATTGGCGGCCATTTACGGAGTTCGGAACGTGAAACGCACCTATCAGCCCAGCCGCCTTGTGCGCAAGCGCCGCCATGGCTTCCGCAAGCGCATTCAGACCGCAGGCGGCGTGAAGGTCCTGTCGCGCCGTCGCGCCAAGGGCCGCAAGCGTCTGTCGGCGTAGGATTGCCCGCCTGCTTCGCGGCTTCCGGCTGCGCTAAGCTGTTGCAATTGCCCAGTCATTTGGTGATCTCGTGCCGCTCGAGACGCTGAAAAGGCGCGCGGAATTCCTCGCCGTCCGCGGCGGGGCGCGCTGTGCGACGCCGGCATTCGTACTCGAAACGAAGAAGCGGTCTCAGCCACAACCGGCCGACGGCACTTCGTTGCCTCGTTTTGGCTTTACCATCACTAAAAAGATCGGCAATGCCGTCGTCCGCAATCGCATCCGGCGCCGGCTGAAGGCAGCTCTCACGCCCCTGGCGGCCGTAGCCGCCGTGCCGACCCACGATTACGTGGTGGTTGCCCGCCTGCGCGCCTTCGATATTCCGTTTGCCGAACTGCAGAAAGACCTTGAACGCGCTCTGCAACGCGTGCATCACGCGGGCGCAGCGCGGCATGGCCGAAAGCCCAACCGCGCTCCGTGACGGCATGTCCTCTTCCCCAGGCCGCGAATGTACGAAATGGGGAGATCTGCCGAACACACGTGACGCGCCACACGATGCGCGTTTCTTACAGCTCTCGGCAACCTTCTAGAACCGACGCCAGCGGAACCTGACCCAAGATGAAGAAGCCTGAAGATCAGAACAATCTGTTCCTCGCTGTCATTCTCTCGATGGCGGTGCTGTTCCTCTGGCACTTCTTCATTGCCGCGCCACATCAGCGCGAGCAGGAGCGCGTGGCGCAGCAGCAAAAGGAAGTTGCCGCTCAGCAGCAGCAGACAACCGTACCTGCCGGCACGGCGCCCGCTGCCCCAGGCGCAACACCGGGTCCTGCAGCGACACCTGCCGGCGGCACGGCGGTAGCGGAATCGCGTGACGCGGCCATTGCAAAGGCGCCGCGCGTGCCGATCGACACGCCGTCGGTACATGGCTCGATTTCGCTCAAGGGCGGCCTGATCGACGACATCACCTTGAAGCGCTACCACGAGACCATCGACAAGAAGAGCCCGAACGTCGTGCTTTTCTCGCCGCTCGAAGCGCCGATGGCCTACTTCGCCGAGTACGGCTGGCAGGGCGCGAGCCCCGCCGACGTACCGAACGGCGACACCTTGTGGACCGCAAGTTCAAGCGCACCGCTTACGCCGTCCGCTCCCGTTACGCTGACCTGGGACAACGGCCGCGGCCTTGTATTCACGCGGACGATCTCCGTCGACGACAACTACCTCTTCACGGTCGCCGATGCCGTTGAGAACAAGACAGGCGCCGCCGTCTCGTTGACGCCATACGCTCGCCTCTACCGTATCGGCACGCCGCACATCGAAGGCTACGTCATTCAGCACGAAGGCTTGATTGGCGTTCCCGGCGAAAAGCTCACCGAGATCACATACGCCACGGCGCTCAAGGAGGGCGGCGAGTCCTTCACCGACCGCAAGAGCGGCTGGTTGGGCATCACAGACAAGTACTGGGCGGCATCGCTCGTGCCCCCTCAGGATACGGCCTACAACGCCAACATGAAGGGCCGTCCCCCGTCAGCCGGCGGTCGCGATCTGTATTGGGTGGATTACACGCTGCCGACGCTCACCACGGCGCCGGGCCAGACCAGCAAGGTCGAGTCGCGCCTCTATGCCGGCGCGAAGGAAGTAAAGGTCATCGAGCGCTACGAAGAGCAGTTCAAGATCGCCAACTTCAACCTGATGGTCGACTGGGGCATGTTCGGCTTCCTGACGAAGCCGCTCTATCATCTGCTCGATTGGCTCTATGCCTTCCTCGGCAACTTCGGCCTCGCCATCCTGGCCGTCACCGTGCTCGTGAAGCTCGCTTTCTTCCCGCTCGCCAGCAAGTCCTACGAGAAGCTGGCGAAGATGAAGAAGCTGCAGCCACAGATGGAAGCGCTGCGCGAACGCCATAAGGACGATAAGGCGCGCCAGCAGCAGGAGCTGATGGCGCTCTACAAGACCGAGAAGATCAATCCGCTGGCCGGCTGTCTGCCGATCCTGCTGCAGATCCCTGTTTTCTTCGCCCTCTACAAGGTGCTGTTCATCTCGATCGACATGCGCCATGCGCCATTCTACGGCTGGATTCACGACCTGTCGGCGAAGGATCCGACGTCGCTCTTCAACCTGTTCGGTTTGCTGCCGTTCGCCGTGCCGGACATCCTGCACGTCGGCGCGTGGCCCCTGATCATGGGCATCACGATGTGGCTGCAGATGCAGCTCAATCCGCCTCAGCCCGATCCGGTTCAGCAGATGATTTTCAGCTGGATGCCGGTGCTGTTCACGTTCCTGCTGGCGGCCTTCCCGGCCGGCCTGGTGATCTATTGGGCCTGGAACAACATCCTGTCGCTCGCCCAGCAGTATTACATCTCCAAAAAGCAGGGCGCGGAGATCCATCTCCTGCAGAACATCAAGCGAAACTTGATTGCCGTCGGGAATGCCGTGCGGTTGAAGAAGCCGACCAAGACGTAGTCCGTCCGCGCATTCCGGAAATAACAACGCACACGCTAGAAACAGGGAATTTTTCCCTGTTTCTAAGGGAAATCTGAGGATTACCTTAAAATAAGAGGCGCATAAGACACAGAGCGCCAGTGTTATAGCGTTTCGCGCGCAACCTCCGTTTGTGGCGAATTGACGACTCTCTCAAGCTCCCCTTACCAATATCTCATAGGCCGGTTTGCAAGCACTGGCTTCAATAATTCCTGGACTCGGGAAGTCCAGGACGGGAGTTCACGGGGGATTACATGACTGTTTCAGTATCGCGGTTTGCGCTCGCAGCTTGCGCTTTCGGATTTTTAGCCCTGCCGGCTTTGGCCCAGGAAGCGCCTCAGCCTGCTCCGCCGGCTGCCGGCGAGGATCAATTGCCACCGGTTGACGTGGTTCAGCCCAAGCAGAAAGCCGCGAAAAAGGCGCCCGCCCCCGCGAAGAAGAAGGCCGTCGCCAAGAAGAAGTCTTCGCCGCCCCCGCAGGCCGAGCCGACCCCCATCGCCGCTGACGAGCCCATCGATGCTCCGGCGTCGGAAACCGCGACCGCCCCGACGCGTCCCGGCACCGGCGGCATCACCAGCGGCACCGTGAACATGTCTCCCGTGTCCGGCAGCGACTTGCCGATCGAAAAGGTGCCGACCAGCGTCGGCCGGGCCAGCTCGGACGACTTCACGCGTATGAAGGAAACCAACATCCAGAACACGCTGCAGGCGACCGTGCCCGGCGTGTTCATGAACGACTCGCAGGGCAACGTCTCGCAGGGCGGCGTCCAGTTCCGCGGCTTTGAATCCTCGCCCATCCTTGGCGCAGCACAGGGTCTCGCCGTCTATCAGAACGGAACCCGCATCAACGAAGTGTTCGGCGACGTCGTGAACTGGGATTTCATCCCGTCGAACGCCATCGACTCCATCACGCTGCTCGGCGCCAATCCGGTTTACGGCCTCAACGCGGTCGGCGGCGCCATCGGCATCACGATGCGCGACGGCTTCAACTTCCAGGGCGCCGAGTTCGATGTCCGTGCCGGCTCATACGGCCGCGTGCAGGGCTCTGCTGCCGCAGGCGCGCAGTCCGGCAACTGGGGCATCTTCGGCGCCATCGAAGGCTACAAGGACGACGGCTACCGCGACTTCTCCGATAGCGAAGTCCGTCGCATGTATGCCGACCTCGGCTACCGCACCAGCCAGTCTGAGTTCCACTTGAGCGTCACCGGCGCCAAGAACGACGTCGGCGTCACGGCGGCCGCTCCCGATGTCATCCTGGAGCAGGATTGGTCGAACACCTTCACCTCGCCGCAGATCAACGAAAACGAAATGATCATGACGCAGCTCAGCGGCGTCGTGAAAGCGACGGAGCGCCTGCGCCTTGCCGGTCAGGCCTACTACCGCCGCTATAAGCAGAAGAAGATCGACGGCAACATTCTGGATGTCACCGACGATCCGAGCCCCGACTGCGATCCCACCATCAACATCTGCGTTGAGGAAGGCGACGAGATCGAGCCGCTCGGCTATTCCGTGATCCTTGCGCAGTCGCGCTACGACGCCGCGCGCGAGGACCGCATGCTTGCGGCGCTGCTGTCGCGGAGGCCGGATGCCATCATCATGGTCGGCTCGCCCGCCACCGAAGATGGCAGGCGCCTGCTGCGTCAAGCGCGCATCCCGGTCGTAGAGACCTGGGACTTGCCGACTGACCCCATCGATGCCGTTGCCGGGTTCGACAACTACGAGGCCGGCGCCGCCGTTGCGAGCCACTTCATCGCGCAGGGCCGTCGGCATATCGCATTCATCGGAGGCGACGACCCGCGCGCCACGCGGCGCTGGTTTGGTTTCCGGGACCGGGCAATGGCGTGCGGGCTGCAGCCGCCACGGCGGCTCGTTCTCGAACGCAATGCCTCAGGCAGTGTCGCCGCGCATGCGAACCTGCCCGGCATCGACGCGGTTTTCGCCGCCAACGATGCCCACGCCATCGGTTTCATGGCTGGCCTCCGCAAGGTCGGGTTGTTGCGCGACGGCCCAGCTTCGGAGCAGCCGGTCGCGGTTGTCGGGCTTGGAGATCTCGAGATGGGACGGC
>JAKAXS010000092.1 GCA_021816505.1 Pseudomonadota bacterium | reverse complement strand
CCCTAATCGACCCCCTAGTACGAACTTAGTACAGCTTCATCTCGGCAATGCCGACGGCGAGGTTCAAGCCCTCTTCGACCTGACCGCTGAGCGGCTGCAGCGTCACGGTCTTGTTCGAACCGCCGAGCATCGCGTTGGCACCCGCTCCGACAACGACAGCAGCGCCCGCCGTGACGCCAGCGTAGTCGCCCGCCAGGGCGCGCCGGCCAAGCTTGCCCGTGGGCGCCAGCACCGTCCAGTACATGACGCCCTTGCCCGTCGCCCCGATGTCGATGCCGAACTTGGAGATCTCACCGCGATACGTGTCGCGGCTGCCGTCCAACCCCTCGTACTTGCAGTCGAGATCCTTCGTCGAGCCGATGATGAAACCGGCGCCACCCGACACGAAGCACTTCAGCAATCCGGTTTTGACGGTGTTCTCCTGCGCCGTGGCGGCGGTGGCAAAGGCGAACGCACTCAGGCCGAGAACGAAGCGCAGGGTAGTGCGTGCAGCAGGGCGGGTTACCAGCATGAACGGTCTCCGGTTGCGGGCAGTGCTGATCGAAGCCTAAGCGGCGGGCTGGGCAGGAGCAAGGTCCACGAAAAATGCGCCGGCGCTGCAGACCGGCTTCCGAAACGTCAGCCGTCGGAGTAAAACACCCATCGAAAATTCGCGTTCTTGTAGAGTACGGAGATTTTCGCATGTCACGGATGCTTGGAATTCTTGCCGGTGCCGCTGCTGTTGGACTGACCCTCGCCGCGGTTGCACCTGGATCAGCCCTCGCGCTGAGCACCAAGGAATGCAGCGTGAAATACAAGGCGGCCAAGCAGGCCGGGACGCTCGGCGACAAGAACTGGGCCCAGTTCCGCAAGGCCGAATGCGGTGCCGACGCCGCTGGCCCCACCAAGCCCGAGACGAAAGCCGACAAGACTGAAAAGCCCGCGACGCCGAAGCTCTTAGGCGGAGGCACTGCCGTCTTTCCGAAGGCGGTGGCGTCCAAGTTCGCCAGCGAGAAGCCGCACCGCCAGCGGCTGCGGACGTGCCTGGAGCAGTACAATGCCAACAAGTCGAGCGGCGGCAACGGCGGATTGAAGTGGCTCCAGAAGGGCGGCGGCTATTACTCCGAGTGCAACAAGCGCCTGAAGGGGTGAGGTTGGGCTGTTGCTCCAGCCACTGGGCCGGGCCGACACGACGAGGTGGCCCGGGTAGTGGGTCTGACCCACTACCGCGGCCCGGTGCTGTCCTAATACGGACACCCGGCCTACAAAATAGGACACTGGTTCGACTTACACATCGAATCGAGTTACCCATTTTCCTTTTGGGGTATGTCAATGGCGAAGAAGAGCACACCGCCCGACCGCATCCGCGGATTCTCGTCTCTGACAGACTACGAGGCAGGCGTCGCCGAGGGCCGCGTCGCCACAACCGAGCTTGATGGCTATACGCTGCGTCGGATCTGGCACAAAGGAGAATGGTGCCATTCCGTCGTTGATATCGTCGGAGCGCTCGCCGAGCCAAAGAATGTTCGCCGGTATAGGTCGGACCTGAAGCGACAAGTCAAAGCCGAGGGCGGAGACCAGTCGTACGAAAAAATCGTACAACTGAAATTGCCAGCTGCCGATGGAAAAAGCTACGCAACCGACTGCGCGCCAACCGATGCCCTTTTTCGCATAATCCAATCAGTGCCATCCAAGCGCGCTGAGCCGATCAAGCAGTATTTGGCGAAGGTCGGCGCTGAGCGCCTTGAAGAGACGGCGCAACCATCGCGTATTGTTGATCGCGCCATCCAGACCTACCGCGATCAAGGTCGCGACGATGAATGGATCGACGGCCGACTGCAGAACATCTCCGGTCGCAACGAACTGACGGATGAATGGAAGGCGCGGGGTGCCGAGGGCGTGAAGGCGGCCCCCATAACTGCCAAGATGCACAAGGAAATGCTCGGCCTGACACCAGAAGAGCATAAGCGTCTGAAGAAACTTGGGACGGGCGGTCACGAACTTCGTGATCAATTCGACGGTCTGGAACTCGCAATCACGACGCTCGGCGAGCAGGCTGCGAGGCGCATTATCGTGGAGCGAGACACCAAAAACTTTCACGACACTCAGGCCGCATCGTTGGACGGTGCGAAGATCGCAGGCAACGCTGCAACCGAGCTTGAGAAGGCGATTGGACGCCCCATCGCCAACAGCAGCAACTTCCTGACACCAGCACAGCGCGCAATCGCCCAGGCTGAAGAAGAAGCACTTCGAACAGAGGTGGAGGCGAAAGCGGCGGCCCGATTAGTGAAGCCGAAGAAGGGCAAGAAGAAATCTTAGCGCCCTCCGTCGATTACGCGGAACCGGCCGACTGGCCGACCGGGCAGGGCATCTGGTCCATCTAATGCCGCAGCGACCAAATCGCTGATGGACCAGATACGCTGAGCAACGCCGACAGCAACAGCAGGCGTCGTCCGGACAGTCTCGTGAACGCGGCAGAAATTGTAGTGCGCGACGTATAGAGCCCGGGTCCGAAAAAGATCATCGGTTATCTGAGTTGGGCCTGAAGGTTCTTGATGATGTGCGGCAACGCGCGGGCAAGGCCGAAGCATTCCTCAACGTGCCGCTCTTCAAGCGCGTTTCGAACAGTGGCGGGGCCAGCAGCTGCCACACCATGCCGCTGCTGAAGTAGTGTCTCGTCGCAGCATGGCAAGACGGGATCTACGGCTGTTGTCTCCACCAAAACAAGCGCCACAAGGTCTGTCGGATGCGGCCATCAAATTTGGCGAGTTCCGCAATGGTCTCTGGCTCGGTGTAGTCACCGGTCATCTGAACAAATTCGCGGTCGCGGCGGTCTAACTTCAAATCGTTTTGAAGGCGGTCAATTGCGTTCTGCTTCATCTCAAAAACTCCCTGCTCGAAATTATCCGGTCGGTGATTCGCAGGGCGTAATTAGGACAGTGGACTCCGTATGAGGACAGCACCTGCGCCCGGTAGAAGAACATAACGCGATCACACACCGCTTTATAATTCCAGTGCAGATACTTAGCCAAAATTGACAGATGAGAACGTTTCGTGTACATCTAGTTAATTGCTGATTCTGCAACCCGTGACATAAGGTGGACCCGAATGAAGCCCGAGCTGCATGTGGTCGAAGGGGGAAATATGGACAAGCAGAAAGCGCTCGAGGCAGCGCTGGCGCAGATCGACAAGAACTTCGGCAAGGGCTCGATCATGCGGCTGGGGGCCAATGATCATTCCAAGGACGTCGAGGCGATTTCAACCGGTTCTATAGGGCTCGATATCGCGCTCGGGATAGGCGGGCTGCCCAAGGGACGTATCGTCGAGATCTACGGGCCGGAAAGCTCCGGCAAGACGACGCTCGCACTGCAGGTCATTGCCGAGGCACAGAAGAGAGGCGGTATCTGCGCCTTCGTCGACGCCGAGCATGCGGTCGATCCTTCGTACGCGCGTAAGCTGGGCGTGAAGGTCGAAGACCTGCTGATCTCACAGCCCGACACGGGCGAGCAGGCGCTGGAAATCACCGATACGCTGGTGCGCTCCGGCGCGGTGGACGTGCTGGTGGTCGACTCTGTGGCCGCGTTGACGCCGAAGGCCGAAATCGAAGGCGAAATGGGCGACAGTCTTCCAGGTTTGCAAGCCCGCCTGATGAGCCAGGCGCTGCGCAAGCTGACGGGATCGATCTCCAAGTCGAACACAATGGTCATCTTCATCAACCAGATCCGCATGAAGATCGGCGTCATGTTCGGCAACCCCGAGACGACGACAGGCGGCAATGCGCTGAAGTTCTACTCTTCCGTGCGGCTCGACATTCGCCGCATCGGCCAGATCAAGGATCGCGACGAAGTCGTCGGCAACCAGACGCGCGTCAAGGTGGTGAAAAACAAGGTGGCGCCGCCGTTCAAGCAGGTCGAGTTCGACATCATGTACGGCGAGGGGATCTCGAAGCTGGGTGAGTTGGTCGACCTCGGCGTCAAGGCCAATATCGTCGAGAAGTCGGGCGCCTGGTTTTCGTTCGACGGCCAGCGCATCGGCCAGGGACGCGAGAATTCCAAGGCGTTCCTGAAGGAGAACCCGAAGATCGCCAACGCCATCGAAAAGGCGGTCCGCGGCAACGCCGGCCTGATCGTCGACAAGATGCTTGCGGACCCCGGCTCGGAGCCTGCGGCCGCGGGTGAAGAGCCCGACGAGGACGGCGTCCTCCCGGATGTGGACGACACGACCCGCAAGGCTGCGGGGAAGCGGCGGTAACCTGGCCAACGGATCGCATCGCCGGCCAATGAGTTCGCCTCGTTGGCCGGTGCTGGCGGCCCGTGAGGCACGGCCGGGACAAGACATCGGCATGGCGCCCGGAGCAGCCTGGGGGCCGGCTTCTTCGCTTCCTGGACAGGGCTAGGCGGCGCCGTTACAAACGCGCCGACAAACAAGGCGTGTTCTTGCGCCGCCAGCCCTACTCGTGAGCCCCACCGCATGACCGGCGTCAACGAAATCCGCTCCACCTTTATCGACTTCTTTGCCAAGAACGGGCACGAGCCCGTGCCGTCCTCGCCACTGGTGCCGCGCAACGATCCGACGTTGATGTTCACCAACGCCGGCATGGTCCAGTTCAAGAACGTCTTCACCGGCCAGGAAACGCGTCCCTACAAGACCGCCGCGACGTCGCAGAAGTGCGTGCGCGCGGGCGGCAAGCACAACGATCTGGACAACGTCGGCTACACCGCGCGCCATCACACGTTCTTCGAGATGCTGGGCAATTTCTCGTTCGGCGACTACTTCAAGGAACGCGCGATCGCGCTCGCCTGGGAGCTGATCACCAAGACCTACGGCCTCGACAAGAAGCGCTTGACCGTCACCGTCTATCACGAGGACGACGAAGCGCATGCGCTGTGGAAGAAGCTGACCGGCTTCGGCGACGACAAGCTGATCCGCATCGCCTCGTCCGACAACTTCTGGCAAATGGGCGACACGGGGCCGTGCGGCCCCTGCTCGGAGATTTTCTTCGACCACGGCCCAAAGATCCAGGGCGGCCCGCCGGGCTCCGACACGGCCGACGGCGACCGGTTCATCGAGATCTGGAACCTGGTCTTCATGCAGTTCGAACAGCTGCCATCGGGCGAGCGCGTCGCGCTGCCCAAGCCGTCGATCGACACCGGCATGGGGCTGGAGCGTATCTCCGCCGTGCTGCAGGGCACGCATGACAACTACGAGACGGACCTGTTCAAGGCGCTGATCGCCGCTTCGGTCGATGCGACGGGCGTTGCGCCCACGGGTGATGCGAAGTTTTCGCACCGCGTGATCGCCGATCATCTGCGCGCCACGAGTTTCCTGATTGCCGACGGCGTGCTGCCGTCCAACACCGGCCGCGGCTTCGTGCTTCGCCGCATCATGCGCCGCGCGATGCGGCACGCGCATCTGCTCGGCGCCAAGGATCCGCTGATGTACCGGCTCGTGCCGGCGCTCGTGCGCCAGATGGGCGACACCTATCAAGAACTCACGCGTGCGCAGGCGTTGATCAGCGAAACGCTGAAGCTGGAAGAGACGCGTTTCCGTGCCACGCTGGAGAAGGGCCTGGGCCTGCTCGGCGAGGCGTCGTCGAAGCTGACATCCGGCCAAGTGCTGTCCGGCGACGTGGCGTTCAAGCTCTACGATACGTACGGCTTCCCGCTCGACCTCACGGAAGATGCCTTGCGCGCGCGCGGCATCACGGTCGACAACGTCGCCTTCAACGCGGCGATGGAAAAGCAGAAGGACGATGCGCGCAAGGCCTGGAAGGGATCGGGCGAGGCTGCGACCGAGACTGTCTGGTTCGAGGTGCGCGACAAGGTCGGGGCAACGGAATTCCTCGGCTACGACACGGAAAGCGCGGAAGGCGTGGTCGCGGCGCTGTTGAAGGATGGCCAGCCGGTCACATCCCTGAAGCAGGGCGACGAGGCGCAGATCATCGTCAACCAGACGCCGTTCTACGGCGAGTCCGGCGGTCAGGTCGGTGACACGGGCGTGATGCGCGGGCCGAAAGGCGCGGTCTTCAAGGTGACCGACACGCAGAAGAAGCTCGGCGACGTGTTCGTGCATTTTGGCGTGATGGAAAAGGGCTCGCTCGGCGAGGGGACCGCGGTCGAACTGATCGTCGACGGGGCACGGCGAACGGCGACGCGGGCCAATCATTCTGCGACGCATTTGCTGCATGAGGCGCTGCGGACCGTCCTCGGCACGCATGTGGCGCAGAAGGGCTCGCTGGTCTCGCCGGATCGCCTGCGCTTCGACTTCACGCATACCAAGCCGATGAGTGCCGAGGAGATCGCGCAGGTCGAAGCGATGGCGAACGCCATCGTCTTGCAGAACGCGCCGGTGGAGACGCATCTGATGGCGTTGGAAGACGCCAAGCAGTCCGGCGCGATGGCGCTGTTCGGGGAGAAGTACGGCGACGAGGTGCGGGTCGTCTCGATGGGGCAACCGGTGCCGGGTGCCAACAAGGCATGGTCCGTCGAGTTGTGCGGCGGCACGCATGCCAAACGCACGGGCGACATCGGTCTCGTCAAGGTGACGAGCGAAGGCGGCAGCTCGGCCGGCGTACGGCGCATCGAGGCGCTGACGGCCGATGGCGCGCGCGCCTACCTCGCCGCGCACGACGAACAGCTGCGGGAAGCAGCGAGTGTTCTTCGCGTACGGCCCGAAGATGTGGTCGAGCGCGTCAAGGCGCTGATGGACGAGAAAAAGCAGCTGGAGAAGCAGCTTTCGGACGCCAAGAAACAGGCGGCGCTCGGTGGCGGCTCCAGCGGCGGCGCGGCCGCGGGCGACGCCATCCGCACCGTGGGCGATGTGAAGCTGTTTGCCCGCTCGGTCCAGGGCCTCAACCCGAAGGACCTGCGCAGCCTTGTCGACGACGGCAAGAAGCAAGTCGTGTCTGGCGTCGTCGCGATCGTCGGCGTGACCGAGGACGGCAAGGCCGGGCTCGCCGTCGGCGTGACCGACGACCTCGTCAAGACGTGGAGCGCGGTCGAACTGGTCAAGGCGGGTGCCGAGGCACTCGGCGGCAAGGGCGGCGGTGGGCGTCCCGACATGGCGCAGGCTGGCGGCCCGGACGGCAGCAAGGCCGGCAGCGCGCTCGAAGCCATCGAAGCGCGGCTGGCTGCCGGCAGCTGACACCTCATCAGGTTGGTTGCCGCACGCGCGCGCCAACCTGAAATACGCCTTTCGCCCAGTGCTATAGCAGTTGCCTAATCGGGCGGCAGCGTGACAGTGCCCGCGCGCCACGGTGGCTTGGCGAGTGTTGAAGATATGCTCATGCGCGCTCGCATCACGTTTGCCGATGCGTGTAGACTGTGAGGCAATCTTCATAGTTTGGCGGGGCGCATGGCAGCGGCAGGGCACGATCCTGGAATTTATCGCGACGTGATGGTCGTGCTGACGACGGCGGCGGTGATCGTGCCGCTGGTGCAGCGCTTGAAGGTCAGCCCGATCCTCGGCTTCCTGCTGGCGGGTATCGCCTTGGGGCCGAAAGGCCTGGGCGCGCTGCCGGCATTCGACTGGGTCACCATCAGCGACGAGAAGAGCTTGTCGGCGCTTGCCGAGCTCGGCGTCGTGTTCCTCATGTTCCTGATCGGCCTGGAGCTGTCGCTCAAGCGGCTGACGACCATGCGCCGGCAGGTTTTCGGACTCGGCGGGTTGCAGATCGCGCTGTCGGGCGCGGCGATCGGTTTGGCTGCCTGGCTGTTGGGGAACGATCCGGAAGCAGCGACGCTGATCGGCTTCAGCCTCGCTCTGTCCTCGACGGCAATCGTCGTCGAGGTGCTGTCGCGCCAAAACCGGTTCCGCACCGCCACCGGACGAACGAGTTTCGCCGTGCTGCTGGCGCAGGATCTCGCCGTGGTACCGCTGCTGATGCTCGTGACGATCCTCGGCCCCGGACAGCAGGACTCGATCGTGACCGGCCTGCTGCTCGCGTTCGCGCAAGCCGCACTGGCGATCGCCGCGATCGTCATCGTGGGGTCCGTTCTGCTGCGGCCGCTGTTCCGGCTGGTCGCCTCCAGCGACAACACCGAGCTGTTCGTCGCCGCCACTCTGTTCGTCGCGGTCGGCAGCGGCCTGCTGACGGCCGTCGCGGGATTATCGATGGCTCTGGGCGCGTTCATCGCGGGGCTGCTGCTTGCGGAGACGGAGTTCCGCCGTGCGATCGAGGCGACGATCGATCCGTTCAAAGGACTGCTGCTCGGCGTGTTCTTCTTCACGGTGGGAATGACGCTCGACATCGGCAAGCTGTTGACCGACCCGTTGCCCGTCATCGGCGCGACGGTCGCTCTGATCGCGCTGAAGGTGGCGATCGCATACGGCCTGCTCGTCGCGTTCGGGGCGCCGCGGCATGTGGCGCTGCAAGGCTCGATGCTGCTGGGGCCCGGTGGCGAGTTCGCCTTCATCGTGCTTGGCCTGGCGATCACGGAAGGCATCGTGAACGCCGAGAGCGGCGCCCTCATTCTGGCCGTCACGTCGCTGTCGATGGCGCTCATCCCGCTGCTCGACTACGTCGCGCGGCGTCTGACCCCATCACTGACACGGCAACTTGCCGCTGATCCTGCCCTCGCCGATCTGCCGGGGGACGCAAACGTGCGCGCCATCGTCATCGGCTACGGGCGCGTCGGCAGTCTCGTCTCGGAAATGCTCGACCGCCACAACGTGAAGCATCTGGTGATCGAGCGGGCTCCCGAGATCGTGTCGCGCGCGCGAAAGCAAGGCCGGCCCGTGTACTTCGGCGATGCCAAGAACGTCGGCTTCCTGAACCGGTGCGGCTTCCAGGATGCGGCGGCCGTGATCATCACCATCCACGTCAATTCCGAGATCGACGACATCAGA
>JAKAXS010000091.1 GCA_021816505.1 Pseudomonadota bacterium | reverse complement strand
GCACAAACCCACCCTCGACGAAATGGGCCCGCATGCCTCGATCAGTGTACCGAAAGCTGATAAGGTCCTGCCGGCGAAACCGGCCCGCACCGTCGACATCCCCACGGAGGCGGAAAAGAAGGGACGCCGCGGCCGGCCGCGAAAAACGGGCCGTCCTGGCAACTAGAAACGGAGAAGCAGATGTTCAGGGCCATCACGCGCGCTTGCACCTTGAGCGTCGCACTCATGTGCGTCTGCGCGAGCCCCTCCCTCGCCCATTCCGACCGCCCCGCCGGCATTACGGTAACGCCCGTCACGAGCCACAAACTTCCGCACGTAGCGGGCAAGTCGATCACCATGGTCCGCGTGACACTCGCGCCCGGCAGCAAGGACGGCGCTCATCGCCACGCTGGCGCGGTCACGGTCTATGTTCTCTCCGGCACGGTGCGGACCCAGATCGACGATGGCCCAGTTGCGACCTTCAAGGCCGGGGACACGTTCTTCGAAGCGCCGGGTGTCGTCCATTCGATGATCGAAAACCCAACGAACGAACCCGCAGAGATCCTGGCCGTGTTCGTCGCCGATGATGGAGCGGAGCTGACGACCCCGATAAAATGAGCCCAATCGGGCGACCCCAATAACGGCCGACAGCGCAAGACAGGCCTCCCGGGGCGGTAGCCGGCACGGCTGGTAAGGTATCGCCTACCGTGGCATTCTCGGGCGATCTGTCAGGAAACACGCCTATGACGAAACTTGAAGACATCGAGAAGGCAGTGACCGAGCTGGCGCCCGACGAACTCGCCAGATTTCGCGCGTGGTTCGACAATTTTCAGGAACGGGTGTTTGACGCCGACATCGAGCGCGATGCCAACTCCGGCAAGCTGGACTGGCTTGTCCGCGAAGCACAGACCGAACTCGCTTCGGGCAAAACGAAACCGCTGCCTCGGGCCACGAAATAGCGCTTGAATGAGGCACGTCGCGACGGATCGCTTCTGGACGGAGTATCGCAAACTTCCCAAGCACGTGCAGCGCGCGGCGACGAAGACCTATCGAAATCTGGTTCGCGATCCTCGCCATCCGGCGTTGCAACTAAAGAAAGTCGGAACGCTATGGTCGGTCCGGGCCACGCTCGGCTACCGCGCATTGGCGGTCGAAACCGATAGCGTCTTTGTGTGGGTCTGGATCGGACCACATTCCGAGTACGAACGGCTGATCAGGAGATAGTGCCGCGCATGACAAAGCTACCCACACCCATCGACCTCTACTACTGGCCGACGCCGAACGGCTGGAAGATCACGATCATGCTGGAGGAGTGCGGACTTCCGTACAAGCTTCACTACGTGAACATCAGCAAGGGCGACCAGTTCGCGCCTGAGTTCCTCGCGTTCTCGCCCAACAACAAGATGCCCGCGATCATCGATCCGGAGGGCCCGGGCGGCATTCCAATTTCGGTGTTCGAGTCCGGCGCGATCCTGCAGTACCTCGGCCGCAAGACCGGCAAGTTCTACCCGAAGGACGAGCGCGGCCGCGTCGAGGTCGATCAATGGCTGTTCTGGCAGATGGGCGGCCTGGGACCGATGGCCGGCCAGAACCATCACTTCCGCAACTACGCGCCCGAAAAGATCCCTTACGCCATCGATCGCTACGTCAACGAGACGCACCGCCTCTACAGCGTCATGAACACGCGCCTGGCCGACCGCGAGTTCCTCGCCGGCGACTATTCGATCGCCGATATCGCCTGCGTCGGGTGGATCAAGCTGTGGGAAGGCCAGGGCCAGGACATCAACGACTTCCCGAACGTGAAGCGGTGGCTGGAGACGCTGCTGGCCCGCCCGGCCGTCGAGAAGGGCCTCGCCATTCCCGGCAACGCGCCGAAGGTCGATCTGGCAAAAGACAAAGAGGCCCAGAAAATCATGTTCGGTCAGCGCGGGCGCTGATCAGGGCCACTTCACCTCGGGCGGGAGCGACGACAGGATGCTGTCGACGTTGCCGCCCGTCTTCAAGCCGAAGACGGTGCCACGGTCGTAGAGCAGGTTGAACTCCACGTAGCGGCCGCGGCGCACGAGTTGCTCTTCGCGGTCCGCATCGGACCAGGGCATCGTGTAGTTGCCGCGCGCGAGCATCGGGTAGACGCTCAGGAAGCTGCGGCCGACGCTTTGCGTCAACGCCAGCGCGGCATCGAAGCCGCCCTCGGCCGGTGACGGCGTGATGTAATCGTAGAAGATCCCGCCGACGCCACGAGTTTCCTTGCGATGCGGCAGGTAGAAGTACTCCTCGCACCACTTGCGGAACTTCGGATAGTCCGCGATCGCGTGCGGCGCGCAGGCGCCGTGCATCGCCGCATGAAAAGCCAGCGTGTCGGTATCGGCCTCGGTGCGGCGCCGGTCCAGAACCGGTGTCAGATCCGCGCCGCCGCCGAACCACCACTTCGAGGTGACGACGAGCCGCGTGTTCATGTGCACGGCCGGCACGTTGGGGTTGCACGGATGGGCAATGAGCGAAATGCCGGACGCCCAGAACCTGGGATCTTCGACCGCACCCGGGATTTGTCCGCGGAACTCGGGGGCGAACTCGCCATGGACGGTGGACGTGTGCACGCCGGCCTTTTCGAAAACGCGGCCCTTGATCATGCTCATGACACCGCCGCCACCTGGAGCGCCGGTGTGATCGGTGCGCTCCCAAGGCGTGCGCACGAACGTGCCGGCCGGCCGGTCACCCAGCGGCGCGGTGGCGGGCAGGCTTTGCTCGAGCTTTTCGAATGCCGTGCAGATGTCGTCGCGGAGCGCTTCGAACCAAGCGCGCGCCCGGTCTTTGCCATCGTCGGGAAGGGGCGGCGCGGCCGTGATGTCTGTCGCTGTCACGATATTTCAAGCTCTTGTTGGACCCGGCATGGATGGCCAGATCTGCCTCGATCTTGCCGTCCGCACCCTTTATAAGACCGCAACCGATTGTGCCAGTGATGTGCCGCACCTAAATTGATCGTCACATGGCATCTGCATAACGGCCGTAGCGCCTCCGCGCTACACCGGAGCCCGACAGATTTCGGCAAGCTGTTCCGTTCCCAGGCCGACCGTCCGGTCATCGCGACCTAAGAATTTCAGGCCCTCGGGCCTAGGAGCACCACATGTTCGCCCGCGTCTTCCGCTGGCTCGAAACCAGATATGAGCCCTTTCCGGCCGACGAAGCTGTCAAGCCGCCGTCGGACTTCCGGGGCTTCATCATGCACTACACCTGGCCGCTGCGGTGGATGATCGTGGCGACGTCGGTGCTTGCCGCGGCTGTTGCGCTGATCGAAGTGTCGCTGTTCGCCTACCTCGGCAACCTGGTCGACTGGCTGCAGACGACCAACCGGCAGACCGTTTTCCGCGACCACGCCTGGTTCTTCCTCGGCATGGGCATCGTCGTGCTGCTCGTCATCCCGTTCCTGAAGTTCTGGTACGAAGCCGTGCTGCACCAGGGCATCATGGGCAACTTCGCCATGCGCACGCGGTGGATGATCCACCGGTACGTGCTGCGGCAGTCGATGGAGTTCTTCAACGACGACTTCGCGGGCCGCGTCTCCACCAAGGTGATGCAGACGTCACTGGCCGTGCGCGAAATGGTCATGAAGGTGACGGAGGTCTTCGTCTACGTCGGCGTCTACTTCACGGGCGCGGTGTTGATGTTCGCGGCGAGCGATCTCAGGCTGACCGCGCCGATGCTGGTTTGGTTTGCCGCCTACGTGGCTGCGCTGCGCTATTTCATCCCAAAGCTCGGCGCGATCTCGACCGTGCAGTCCGACGCCCGTTCGATCATGACCGGCCGCATCGTCGATACCTATACCAACATCGCGACGGTGAAGATGTTCGCGCACGCCGATCGCGAGGACGCGTATGCCAAGGACGGCATGTCGCCGTTTCTCGATACGGTGCACGAGCAGATGCGGCTCGTCACGCTGCTGACGCTGACGCTGAACACCCTCAACTGCATGCTGCTGTTCTCGATCACGGGAACGGCCATCTGGCTGTGGTCGATCGGGGCGGTCACCACAGGTGCGATTGCGTTCGCCATCGGCCTCGTGCTGCGCATGCAGGGCATGGCGCACTGGATCATGTGGGAGGTGGCGAGCCTGTTCGAGCAGATCGGCATCGTCCACGACGGCATCACGACCATCGCCAAGGAACGCAACGTCGTCGACGCGCCGGATGCCAAGCCGCTCGTCGTACCCAAGGGCGAGATCCGCTACGAGGGCATTCGCTTCAACTACGGACGCAATCCGCATTCGAAGCGCGGTCACATCATCGACAACCTCACGTTGACGATCAAGCCCGGCGAGAAGGTCGGCCTCGTCGGCCGCTCCGGCGCAGGCAAGTCGACCCTCGTCAACTTGCTTATGCGGTTCTGGGACCTCGACGGGGGCCGGGTGCTGATCGACGGGCAGGATATCGCGCGCGTGACGCAGGACAGCCTGCGGGCTCAGATCGGCATGGTCACGCAGGACACCTCTCTGCTGCATCGCTCGGTGCTGGACAACATCCTCTACGGCCGGCCGGATGGAAGCGAGGAGGCAGCGATCTCGGCGGCGAAGAAGGCGCACGCGCACGACTTCATCGTCGGGTTGCAGGATCTGCACGGGCGCGGCGGCTATCACGCCCATGTCGGCGAGCGCGGTGTGAAGCTGTCGGGCGGCCAGCGCCAACGCGTCGCCATCGCGCGCGTCTTGCTGAAAGATGCGCCGATCCTGATCCTGGACGAAGCCACCAGCGCGCTCGACTCCGAGGTCGAGCAGGCCATCCAGGAACAGCTCTACAATCTCATGGAGGGCAAGACGGTCATCGCCATCGCGCACCGGCTGTCGACCATCGCGGCCATGGACCGGCTGATCATCATGGACCAGGGCGCAATCGTGGAAGAAGGCAGCCACGCCGAACTCCTGAAGCGCGGCGGGCTTTATGCCGAGCTCTGGACACGCCAGTCAGGTGGGTTCCTCGCGCGGGAAGCTGCGGAGTAGTCCCTGCAGCACCACGCCCGAGGTTCGCCAGCCTTCCGCGAAAACAGAACTCACTTATGCCGCTACCGTCACAAACGCCTTGCCGGTGCCGTAAAGACACACTATTCGGCATTCGAACGTCCGGCGCCACGTAGCGCCGGACGGCTTCGCGTCTGAAAATGATGGATTTGGGAGGACTGCATGTCTGGGAGAATGGTGCTCAGTGCGCTTTGCGCCGCATTGGTCACGCTGACGGCCGTGGCCGCACCAGCGTCTGCACAGCGAGACCGGGATCGCGACGGACATGATCGTCGCGACGACCGCCGTGATGACGATCGTCGTGGCGGCGGCGACAGCCATCGTGGCGACGAGTGGGTCTTGCTCGGTTCGCAGTCCGTCGGCTTCCGCGGCGACCGCGACGTCATTCGCGTCGGCCGCTCCGAGGGCCGCTTCGAGAGCCTGGTTCTCGGCGTCAAGAACGGTGATGTCGAAATCCGCGAGATGACCGTCATATTCCGCAACCGCGAACGCCAGACGTTCACGGTCAACGGCACGATCAGGGACGGTCAGCGCACGCGGCCGATCGACCTGCGCGGGGGTGACCGCGTGATCGAGTCCATCGAGTTCGTTTATCGCTCGGTCGGTGCGCGCTGGCGCGGTGACCGCGCGACCGTCGAGGTCTATGGCCAGCAGCATGACAGCCGTGGCGCCGGTCCGGGTCCTGGCCCGCGTCCCGGGTGGGGCGGACGCCCCGAGTGGGTGGAGCTTGGCTGCCGCACGGTGGCGTTCATCGGTGCCGACCGTGACGTTATCCCTGTGGGCCGGCGCGAGGGCCGCTTCAAGGCTCTGAAATTCCGCGCCAAGCGCGAGAAGATCCGTCTGCTCGACGCGCGGGTGATCTACACGAACGGTCAGCCCGACGATCTGCGCATCGATGTCGACATTCCCAAGAACGGCGAAACGCAGCCGATCTCGGTTCGCGGCCGCACGCGCTCGATCGATCGCGTCGAAGTCGTGACGATGAAGAAGAAGCTGACGCTGAAGAAGGTCGACCTCTGCGTCGACGGCCTGCAGTAGCACGCTCGAAAAGACGTATTTGCGGAGCCCCGGCCCAACAGGCCGGGGCTTCGTGCTTTCAGGGCAGGCCGCCGGTCTGGCGCAACGCTTCCGCCAGAACGATACCAGTTGCCACAGCAAGGTTCAGCGAACGCAGACCGGGCATCATGGGGATCCGCAGGCGCGCCCCGGCCGCGTCGTGAACTGCGGGCGGCACGCCCGACGACTCGCGCCCCATCAGCAGCACGTCGGTTCCGGCGAAGTCGAAGCGGCTGTAGGCAACGTCGCCGTGCGACGTGACCAAAACCAACCGGCTGCCACCCAACGTTGCGCGAAAGGCATCCCAGCTCACGTGACGGGACAGATCGACATGTTCCAGATAGTCCAAGCCCGCGCGGCGTAGAGCCTTGTCGCTCATGTCAAATCCGGTCGGACCAATAACATCGACGCTGATGCCGAAGCACGCGGCCGTGCGCAGGATGGTGCCGGTGTTCTGTGGAATGTCGGGTTGATAGAGAGCCAGGCGCATCGAATCGCAGTTATCTCCGTAACTAGGACGGGCTGCGCCAAATTGCCCATCGGGGTAGCCGTTCGACTGCTTGAGTAGCCTTGTGAACGATGCCAAGAGTAGCGCCAAGTCGCAGATGCCGATGCGGGAAATGCGTCATCTTGCAAGTCTTTTACACGTCCACCGGGAACGGACGTGTCGCATCTAACCGCCAGGCATTCTGCGTGCCGGACCCGAACCGGGTTCCGGCAAGTTTCGTATTGGAACAATAAGTGGTCGGTTGATCGCAAGTCTTGTTCCTTCGCGTGACTTAGTGACGATGAGTTTTGATCTCGCCTATTTGGAGGCTGACGTGGCATCTCACGCCGATGACGAGCCAACCCGCCGCGATTTCCTAGTGATCGCGGGCAACGCATTCGCGGCCGTCGGGGCGGCCGCCACGCTGTGGCCGTTCGTGGCGCAGATGAACCCTGACGCCAGCACGCAGGCTCTCGCCTCGACCGAGATCGATCTGGCGCCTGTCCAGGAAGGCCAGGCCATCACGGCCATGTGGCGCGGCAAGCCCGTCTTCATTCGCAACCGCACCAAGGAAGAGATCGCCAAGGCCGAAGAGGTGAAGGGCGATCAGGTGCCGGACAACTCCGCCCGCAACGATCTGTTGCCCGAGGAAACGCCGGCCGACGACATCAATCGCGTCAAGGAAGGCAAGGCGAACTGGCTGGTGCTCGTCGGAATCTGCACGCATCTCGGCTGCATTCCCAAAGGCCAGTCGATGGGCGACGAGAAGGGCGAGTACGGCGGCTGGTTCTGCCCCTGCCACGGCTCGCACTACGATACCTCCGGCCGCATTCGCAAAGGCCCGGCGCCGCGCAATCTCGAAGTGCCGCCGTACGCCTTCATTTCCGACACAAAAATCAAAATCGGCTGAGGACGGCGCCAGCATGGCTCACGAGTCGAACTATCACCCCACAAGCCGCTTCGGCAAATGGATGGACGAGCGGCTGCCAGTCGCCCGTCTGGTTCACGGCAGCTTCGTAGACTTCCCGACGCCGCGAAACCTCAACTACCTTTGGACCTTCGGCGGCATCCTGTCGTTCTGCCTGGCGGCGCAGATCCTCACGGGTCTCGTTCTCGCCATGCACTATCAGCCGAGCGGCGCGGAAGCGTTCAACTCGGTTGAGCACATTCGCCGCGACGTGAACTACGGCTACATGATCCGCAACTTCCACGCGGTCGGTGCCTCGATGTTCTTCATCGCGGTCTACATCCACATTTTCCGCGGCCTCTACTACGGCTCCTATAAGGCACCGCGCGAAGTGCTGTGGATCCTGGGCGTGCTCATCTTCCTCGTGATGATGGCGACGGCCTTCATGGGCTACGCACTTCCCTGGGGCCAGATGAGCTTCTGGGGCGTGACGGTCATCACCAACCTGTTCTCGTCGCTGGACGGCATCATTCCGGGCCTGGGTACGGCGATCGTGGAATGGCTGTGGGGCGGCTACTCCGTTTCGGGCACCACGCTGAACCGCTTCTTCTCGCTCCACTACCTGCTGCCGTTCGTGATCGCGGGTCTCGTAATCCTGCACATCTGGGCGCTGCACGTGGCCGGCCAGAACAATCCGACCGGCCTCGACATCCGCACCAAGGCCGACTCGGTACCGATGTTCCCGCACGCCGTCGCGAAGGATGCCGTCGGCCTGTTTGCCTTCCTGCTTCTGTTCGCCTGGTTCGCGTTCGTAATGCCGGACTACCTGGGCCATGCCGATAACTACATCGAGGCCAACCCGCTGGTGACGCCGCCGCACATCGTGCCCGAATGGTACTTCCTGCCGTTCTACGCGATCCTGCGCGCGATCCCGTCGAAGCTCGGCGGCGTGATCGCCATGTTCTCGGCCATCGCCATCCTGGTGTTCGTGCCCTGGCTCGATACCAGCCGCGTGCGCTCGTCGAAGTACCGGCCGATTTACAAGTGGTTCTTCTGGCTCTTCGCGTTCTCGTGCCTGGCGCTCGGCTATCTCGGCGCCATGCCTGCCGAAGGCGTCTACGTCTTCTGGGCGCGCGTGTTCACCTTCTACTACTTCGCGCACTTCCTGCTGGTCATGCCGATCGTCGGCCTGATCGAAACTCCACACAGGCTTCCGCGATCGATCGCGGAAAGCGTCCTGGGGTCGGGAGGAGCCGCGACACCGGTGACGGCTGCGGCCGCGCCAGAGAAACGCTGAGGACGGGGATCACCACGATGAAGAAGACCTCGTTCAAAGCTTTCGCCGCGGTGGCGCTCATGGCGTGCGCTGCGGTTCCGGGCGCCAACGCCGCCGGAGACGCCCCACACAT
>JAKAXS010000090.1 GCA_021816505.1 Pseudomonadota bacterium | reverse complement strand
GTCGGAATAGACCAGGGCGTCGTCCAGAATGACCGGGATGGCGTTGCCGGCATCGGCCATCAGGCGGCCGAACGCCAAGCGCACCATGACGGCAATCTGCTCCTGCGTGCCTTCGCTGAGCGCGGCTATCGCCTCGCGCTCGCTGGTGCGGCGCAGGCTCGCCGGCGCGAAGTTCTCAGCCACGGTCACGTCGGCACCGGGGAACACCAAATCGATAAGCGGCACCAGCCGATCCGTGATCGGGCGTAGGTACTGATCGCGCGAACGCATCTCTTCGTTGCGCAGCTCTGCATCGAGCAGTTGCAACGCGGCCACGTCCTCTTCCATGCGTGTGACGCGCGCCGTGGCCAGTGCCAGCGCGCCCTGAAGCTCGGCGACGCGGGCTTCAACATCGTCGTTGCGATCGGCGCGCAGCTCGCCTTCCAGACTGGCGATGGTGCGGCGCGTCTCCTCCAACTGCCGGGCGATGGCGCGCACGGCCTCCGCAGCGCGCGATGCGGCCGCTTCCAATTCGGACAGACGTGCGGCGTCCGGCACCTGGTCGCGCCACGCCGCCAACTCGCGAACCGCGGCGTGCAACGCGCGCTCCGCTGCCGTCACCGCTGCCGCGTGCCGTTCCGTCAGCGCGTCGCGCTCCTGCTGCGGCGGCAGTTTGTCTTCAAGGTTGCCCGCCCGCTTCAGGCGATCGGCCGACATGACGGCATGACGTGCTGCGGCTTCACGCTCGGTAAAGACCGCACGCTGGGCCGCTTCGTCAGCCGGTTCCGCGCCCTTGAGGGCGATGCGAATGTCTTCGATCTCGCGCTCGATGTCGGAACGTGGGCGGATGTCCTCATCGATCGCGGCATCGAGGTGGACACCGAGAGTTTCAATTTCGCTCTTGAGCTTCGCGATGCCGCCGGGAGGCGTAAGCGCGCCCAGGCGCGCACGCGCCTCACCGATCTCGGTCTCCAGCGCCTGCCGCGCGGCGAACTGCACGTCCGCCGCCGCGACGTCGACTACGCCAGCTTCCGACAGGAGAGCGGATAGCCGCGCGCGGTGCCGCGCTATCGCGGCAGATGCGGTCGCGACGTCATCGGAGGCGCCGGGCGCCAGGGTGATCGTGCCCACGCCTTCGATATGAATCGTGATGGGCCGTTCGACGACGTGAGCGCCTTCGGCGAGCGGCGCGCCGTCCTGCGTGACGCGTCCCGCGCCGCCGGGCGCATAGGCGATGGTGAGTTTCGGCGCGGCAGCCGAGAGCCGATCCTCGAGACGGCAGGCCGCATCGTCCTCGGCACGCATCTGGCGCAGAAGATCTGCCGTCACCGGCATGGCATCCAGGCGCGCGCGCAAGGCGAGGCCGGCCTGCGTCGCGTCGTCGATCGCGGCGAGCAACGCTGTCTGCTCGGCGAGCCGGCGCTGCGCGTCCTGGCGCCGTTCTGCGTGCAGTGCGGCCTTCAACTCACGCTCCGCCGAGGTCAACGCGTGCCGGGCAGCGTCCCTGGCTTCGCGCGCTTCGGCCGCAACTGCTTCAGCGTCGGCCAAGCGGCTTGCGATCTCGCGGCTGGTATCCTGGTCGACCGCGATCTCGGCTGCGAGGGTCGCGAGAGTTTCGATGTCGGCGGCCAGCCTGTCGCGTGCGTTGCGCGCCAGGGCCAGACTGTTCTCGGCGGCGGTCACGGCGTCGGCCGCAACGCGATGCTTCTGGAGCGCGTCACGCGCCTGCGCGGCGGCCGCCTCAGCCTGCGACGCGGCTTGCGTACGCGCGACCGTCTCAGCGGGGTGATCGAGTTCGGCCTCGCGAACCTTCAAGTCGGCAAGCCGGTCGAGGCGCGTCAACGCGGCATCGCGACGAGAGACGGCTATTTCCAGATCCGAAATCAGCCGCTTGCGCAGCTTGATCGCGGCGTCGTATTCGCCAGTGGGTTGGCTTGTCTTTGCGGTGACATAGGGTTTCAGCTCTTTACGAACCGCAGTGCGAACGTTGCGCGCTTCGCTGCCGCCCACAGTGGTGGCGATCTCGGTTGCGATGGCGCGCTTGAGACCGGTCGTCGCCTCGTCGTCGGGCGCTTGCGATGTCAGCGCTTCCTTCTGCGCCGCCCAGAGCAAATTGAATGTCGCGCGACCGCCGGCATCGGCCAACAGGTCGGCCAGCAGTTGCTCGGCATCCGCGCCGCGCGCGATCTGTCCGGTCGCGAGGTTGCGCAGTTCGGCCGACTTGCTGGCGAGATAGCGCTTGCGCAGCCGCCACGTCGCCCCGCGAACGGAAAAATCCACTTCGATGAGCGGCGCGCCTCCGCCGTAAGGGCGCAGTGTCTCAAGCCTCTGGTTTTTCTGTGTGTGCGATTGCTCGAACGCGAGGCGCAGGGCGGCGAGAATGGTCGACTTGCCGGCCTCGTTGGCGCCGGCGAGCACGTTGAGGCCGCCGCTCAAACCTTCGAGCGCGACAGGCGCGGAGAAGCAGCCGACTTCCGCGAGACGGACAGCGAGGATCTTCATGCGGCGGCATCCTTCGCGGTGGCGGTGGTGAGGCTGGCAAGCTTGAGCAACGCTTGGGCGGCCACGCGCGACTGACGTTCGTCGCTGCTTGCGGCTTGCAACGACAGCCGCTCGGCCACGGCGCGCACGGCGCCCGAGCCGAATGCCGCGATGTCCGTCACGTCGTGGACCAGTGTCAGGCGTGAAAGATCGCTGCCGAGATGGAACAGCGAGGCTTCCAGCACTGCAAGACGCGCCTCGATCGCCACGCGATCGGCGAGATGCGCACGGCCGGTAAGGGTCAGTTGGACGAGATGCTGCTGCGCTTCCGCGCCGAGCGCTGCAATCTCGCCAGCGATCCCATCGAGGCCCGTCGCGTCGATGACCGGCACTTCGCGCTTCAGCCACGAATATGTCGCCGTGCGCACGCGCTCCACCCGAGGCGGGGCTGTCGCGCTGTCCAGCGTCACGGCAAGGATGTGTCCCGGTTCGTTGTCGGCAAAGCAATCCGGTTCGGGTGTTCCGGAATACCAGACACGATCCGATATCTTCTTGGTGCCATGCCAATCGCCCAGCGCGAGAAACGCGAGGCCGGCCGAGCGCCAGCGCGCCGGATCGATGGGAACGGCGGCGTCGCCCTCGCTGCCGAAGCCGGTGACGGAGCCGTGCGCGAGGCCGATGCGAATGGTGCCATCAGGCGAGGCGGCATGATCCATCCACGCCGTGGGATCGCTTACGCATGACTTCGCCTTCAATGGCGCCGGCAGAAGCACAACGCCACGCGCGATCTCCGCCGCGACCGGCTCCAGATGCAGAACGACGTTGGCAGGTGGTGCAGCGGCACGCACATCTTCCCACACGCTCGATGCGCGGGCGGGATCGTGGTTTCCGGAAATCAGATGCCACGTCACATCGCGATGACCGGCGAGGCGCTGCACGAGCTGGCGCACGAGCAACGACGATCCCGTCTCGAAATCGAAGATGTCGCCGGCGGCGAGAACATGTGCGGCGCCGCGCTGACGCGCGATGCCCGCGATCTTGTCGATGGCCGTGAGCCGCTCGCGGCGCAGAACGCCAGGCTTATCGCCGGAGAACTCGCCGAACGGCTTGCCGATCTGCCAGTCGGCAGTATGGAGGAAGGTAATGCTCATGATTCGAGATCATGTTCTAGCTTTGTTCCTTTCGCAAGCTGCCAAATTGCATCTGTGGACAAGTCATAACAGTTAATCTCACGCTCACGTGCCAAGTCGTTGATTTTGAATCGGAACATAGCGTTCGAGAACATGCGTCGTTAATCGTGAACAAATTGGGATTTCCGGAACAAATGGGAATCGAAATTATCGTTGTAGGGGCTGGAGTTGTAGGTCTCGCCGTCGCACGCCGTCTTAAGTCGATCGGCCACGAGGTTCTGGTGATCGATCGGCAGCCGCGTGCGGGCATGGAGGTCTCTTCGCGCAACAGTGAGGTGGTCCACGCCGGGCTCTACTATCCAGCGGGCAGTCTGCGCGGAAAACTGTGCGTGGAAGGGCGCCGCAAGCTGCTGGATTTCTGCGACGCCGCCGGCGTGTCCGTGCGCAAGACGGGAAAGCTCATCGTCGCCACCACGCCGGACGAAGTGACGAAACTCGATGCAATCGCATCGAGCGCATCCGCCAACAAGGCGGAGCCCCTGCAGCACTTGAGTGGAGCTGAAGCGCAACGTCTGGAGCCGAAGTTGCGGTGCGTTGCAGCGCTGCTGTCGCCCGGCACGGCCGTCGTCGATACGCATCAGCTGATACTGGCTCTTCAGGCCGATGTCGAAAACGCGGGCGGGATCGTCGCGTTCAACACCAGCGTGACGGACATCGGGCGCGACGACGCAGGCGCGTTCGTCGTCGAAACGAAGGATGCGGCTGGCGCGACGTCAAGGATGACGTCACAGCGATTGGTGATCGCCGGTGGACTCGGTGCGACGGAGTTGGGTGCCAAGCTCACGTACGGCGGCGACTATCGCGTGCCGCGCACGTACCCGGCGAAGGGCCACTACTTCTCGTTGTCGGGAAAGTCTCCGTTCTCGCATCTGATCTATCCGGTTCCGCACGGTGCGTGGCTTGGCATACATCTCACACTCGACATTGCGGGAAGAGCACGCTTCGGGCCCGACATCGAATGGTGCGACGAGGTGAGCTACGCTTTCGACGATGACGATGGCGCGCGACGCGCGCGCTTCGAGGCGGAGGTGCGCCGCTATTGGCCGGGGCTGCCCGATCGCGCGTTGCAGCCGGACTCGACCGGCGTGCGGCCGAAGATCTACGCCGAGGCCGAACCGATCGCCGACTTCGCCATTCATGGACCGGAGCAGCATGGGGTGGACGGCCTCGTGGCACTGTACGGCATCGAGAGCCCGGGACTAACGTCGTGCCTCGCCATCGGCGACTACGTTGCGAGCGTGCTCGAGACGTAGTGCTTCAGATCCAAGATGACGCCGCGTAGGTTGGGTCGAGCCCTCTTGTGAGACCCAACACGTTCCAGGGTGTGCCGGGAATTGTTGGGTCGGGCTACGCTTGACCCAACCTGCGGGGCGAGCCTGGGCGACGTCGCGTAGGTCCCGAAACTGCGTCAGCGCCGGTCGGTCGCGAGGCGACGTTCGAGGAAGGCCGAATAGCGCGACATGCCGAAGCAGAACAGCCAGAAGACCACGCCTGCGAAGACGTACCCGGTGGTGGCCGTGGAGTGGGCGAACCACTTCGGATCGGACTGAACGGATTGCTGGACGATACCGAGCAGATCGAACAGGCCGATGATGAGGACGAGGCTGGTGTCCTTGAACAGCGCGATGAACGAGTTGACGATGCCGGGAATGGTCAGCTTCAACGCCTGCGGCAGAATGATGAAGCCCATCTTCTGCGCGTAGGAGAGGCCGAGCGCGTCGGCCGCCTCGTATTGTCCGCGGGGAATGGATTGCAAGCCGCCGCGGATTGTTTCGGCGAGATAGGCTGCGGAGAACAGCGCGACGCCGACCAGAGCGCGCAGCAGCTTGTCGATGGTGATGTCGCCCGGCAGGAAGAGCGGCAGCATCACGGACGCCATGAACAGGACGGTGATGAGCGGTACGCCGCGCACGATCTCGATGAAACCGATCGAGGCGTAACGAATGATGGGCAGCTCGGAGCGGCGGCCCAAGGCCAACAGGATTCCGAGCGGAAACGACGCGGCGATACCGACGCAGGCGACGACGAGCGTGACGAGCAATCCGCCCCACAGTTCGGTCGGCACACCGACGAGACCGAACAGGCCGCCGCGCAGCAACACGTAGGCGATGAGCGGAAAGGCGAGCAGAAGGTAGATGGTGAGCCAGAGCTTGCCCGGCACGCGCGGGATCATCAGCGGCACGAGCGCGGCAAGCGCCAGGACATACGTGAGGTCGACACGCCAGCGCTCGGCGTCGGGATAGCGGCCGTACATGAAGAGGCCCATCTTGGCCTGAATGAACGGCCAGCAGGCGCCGGTGCCCTCCGCCTTGCAGGCCGAACCGTCGGCCCCGGTGAAGACGGCGCTGAAGACGGCCCAGTCGAGAATGGCGGCGACGATCCAGAGCGAGAGAGCGGCGCCGGTGAGCGTCAGCACCGCGTTGCTCCAGGTCGCGAACAGGTTCACGCGTGCCCAACGTATCGGCGCCGACGCAAACGTGGTGGGCGGTGGGTGCATGGTCTTCAACGCTCCACGATCGCCATGCGGGCGTTGAACCAGTTCATCAGGATGGACGTGACGAGACTGATGGCGAGATAGACGGCCATCGTGATCAGCACCACTTCGACGGCCTGGCCGGTTTGATTGAGAACCGTTCCGGCGAAAACGGAAACCAGATCGGGATAACCGATGGCAACGGCGAGCGCGGAATTCTTGGTGAGGTTCAGGTACTGGTTCGTCAGCGGCGGAATGATGAGGCGCAGTGCCTGCGGGATGACGACGAGCCGCAGGGCCTGGCCGCGTGTCAGGCCGATGGCGTCCGCCGCTTCCTTTTGGCCGCGCGGCACGCCTTCGATGCCCGAGCGCACGATCTCGGCGATGAAGGACGCGGTATAGAACGAGAGGCCGGCGAGAAGCGCGAGGAACTCCGGCAGAAGCGTCAGGCCGCCATCGAAATTGTAGCGGCCCAGCACCGGGTGATCGAACTGCAGCGAGGCGCCGGTGAGAAGAAATGCCACGACGGGCAAGCCCAGAATGAGCCCCAGGCTCGGCCAGAGGAGCGGCGTGCGCACGCCTGTCAATTGCTGCCGTTGGACAGCCCGGCGATAATACGTGACCGCTAATCCGACACCCACGGCGGCAGCAAGAACGATCAGCCAGCCGTGTCCGAAGATCGGCAGGGGACCGTGCAGGCCGCGCGTGTCCAAGTGGAACACGCCGGCGATCGGTTTCGCGTCATGCGGCTGCGGCAGGGCTCGCAGGACGGCGATGTACCAGACGAACAGCTGCAGCAGCAGCGGCACGTTGCGCACCACCTCGACGTAGAGAAGCGACAGCTTCGCAATCAGCCAATTCGAAGACAACCGGCCCAGCCCGACGATGAAGCCGACGACGGTGGCGATCGCGATGCCCAGCGCGGCGACCAGAAGCGTGTTGGTGAGGCCCACGGCGAATGCGCGCGCGTAGCTGTCCGTACTCGTGTACGGGATCACGGATTGCGAGACTTCGAAGCCGGCCGTGCGCGCCAGGAAATCGAAGCCGGAGGCGATGTTCTGCCGCTTCAGGTTGGCGATCGTGTTGGTGACGATCTCGTAGGCGAGAAAGCCCAGCGCGATCACGAGCAACGCCTGGAACACGATGCCGCGAATCTTCGGATCGTAGATCGGGTCGAGCCAGCTGCGCTTGGCGGAGACGTCACGCTGCATCGGAGGCCTCAGCGAATGGGTGGGGCGTATTGCAGGCCCCCGTTTTGCCAGAGCGCGTTGCGGCCGCGCGGAATGGCGAGACGGGAACCGGTGCCGAGATTGCGATCGAAGCTTTCGCCGTAGTTGCCGACCGCGCGCAAGACGCGCACCGCCCAGTCGTTCGGCAAGCCGATGCCTTTGCCGAACTCGCCTTCGAGACCCAGCAGCCGGCGCACTTCAGGGTTCGGCGCCGTGGAGGTGAGCAGCTCGTCGACGTTCTTTTGCGTCACGCCCAGCTCCTCGGCGTTGATCATGGCGAACAGGATCCAGCGGGCAATACTCTCCCACTGCTGGTCGCCCTGCCGGACGACGGGGCCGAGCGGCTCCTTGGAAATGAGCTCCGGCAGGATTTCGTGCTCGTCGGGGTTCTGCAGACGCAGGCGCTCGGAGATCAACTGCGAACTGTCGGTGGTGATGGCATCGCAGCGGCCGGAGTTGTAAGCCGCAAGCACCTCGACCAAGCGTTCGAATACGACTGGCTTGAATGCGAGTTTGTTGGTTGCGAAATAATCAGCGAGGACGAGTTCGTTGGTCGTGCCCGTCTGCGTGCAGATGCTGGCGTTGGCGAGGTCTTTGACGGATTTCAGGCCCAAGGACTTGCGCGCCATGAAGGCGGAGCCGTCGTAGTACACGACGCCGACGAAGGCGAGGCCCAGCGACGTGTCGCGGCTCATCGTCCACGTGGTGTTGCGTGACAGAAGATCGATCTCGCCCGACTGCAGCGCGGTGAAGCGCTCCTTGGCATTGAGCGGCAGGTATTTCACCTTGGCAGGATCGTTCAGCACCGCGGCGGCGACGGCACGGCAGAAGTCGGCGTCGATGCCCGTCCATTCGCCCTTGTCGTTGGGGGCGCTGAAGCCGGCGAGCCCGGTGTTGACACCGCAGTTAAGAACGCCGCGCTTCTGCACGGCCTCCAGCGTGCGCGAGGCGGGTTGCTGGGCCATGGCAGACGTGGCGCAGAACACGGCGAAAAGAAACTGGGCGACGCCACGTAGGTTGGGTCGAGCCCTCTTGTGAGACCCAACATGCCCCAGGCGTGCCGTGGATTGTTGGGTCGCGCTGCGCTTGATCCAACCTACAATGGCGCGAACGAAAATCCAGATGGCATCGCATCGAGGAAACGGCATCACATGCTCCTCAATGATTCAGGATTTGCGACAGGAACGCCTTCGTGCGCTCTTGCCTGGGTGCGGTGAAGAAGTCCTTGGGGGCGGCCTCTTCCACGATTTCTCCGGCGTCCATGAAGATGACGCGGTCGGCGACAGCCTTGGCGAAACCCATCTCGTGCGTGACGCACAGCATCGTCATGCCGCCGTTCGCCAGCTCCACCATCACGTCCAGAACCTCCTTGACCATTTCGGGGTCAAGAGCCGAGGTCGGTTCGTCGAACAGCATGATGCGCGGGTTCATCGCCAGCGCTCGGGCAATCGCGACGCGCTGCTGCTGACCGCCCGACAGCTGTCCGGGATACTTGTGGGCCTGCTCTGCGATCTTGACGCGCGCCAGCAATTGAATGGCGGCGGCCTCCGCCTCGGCGCGGGGCAGCTTGCGCACCCAGTGCGGGGCCAGCACGAGGTTGTCGAGCACGGTCAGGTGCGGGAAG
>JAKAXS010000089.1 GCA_021816505.1 Pseudomonadota bacterium | reverse complement strand
TCTCCCCGCTTTTCCCCTCGGAGCTGCGCCGGACGGGCCGCTTGGCCTGCACGGCGATATGCCGCTCGCTGGCCTCCAAAGCCCGCCGGCAATCCGCCAAGGCGGGCTCGCCGAAAAATGGGTCAGCTCCAGGGCTGTCCAGCAAGGCGATGGCCTCTCTGATGGCATTGGCGGCCTGCTCGTGCTGGTCTTGCACTTCCGCCCCGATGGCCTGAAGCAACAGATCGACCACCGGCGCGTTCTTCGCCAGTTCAGAGCCTTCAAGCCGCAAGAGCTTCACGGCAGAGCGCAGGTAATGGAACGCCTCTACGTCTGAGGCGTGCCGGCTGTTGAATTCAGCGGCGTCCCGCTCTTCCCGTTCGCGCGGGACCGAGCTCAGTATCTCGTCCGCTTCATCGCTCTCATCGCGCACTTCCGCAACGCGCTCCACTCCCAGACGGGATTCGGCGACATCGTAGGCGCTTTCAGAACGCAGATAGACAACTGTCGATGCGGGCGCGCCCTGTTCGTCATAGAACATGATCAGCGCCCGGCGACGATCCACCAGCGCGCGCCGTACGCCGTTCAGGTACAGCTCGGCTGTCCCTACCATGTCGATCCAGCAATTGACCGGGGGATGTTCGCGCCGGAAGTCTGCAAAGCGCTGTGCGCGCGCAGCATGCAGCGCGGGGTCGTCTTGCGGACGGCCCCACCACAGCGCCTCTCCTTCCCCATCCTCGCTGCCGGACATTACGCGCTACTCTCCATCTGCCGTTGTATGCGGGGCGTTTTGAGCATCATCTCACCTCGAATACACGAACATCGGCTTTTGTTCAGCGATCTTTATCGCGCGCGTCCGCGTCTCCGTACTCCCGCTTTAACAAAGCGACGGCCCGCTCCAGCGTTTCGCCAAGTCCCCAGCCCTGGGCATCCGCCACGGCACAAAAGCCTTCGATGGTTTCGGGGCGGGCTTTGAGATTGAACTGCGCGTTCCGGCCGGTGCGGCGGCGGCGCGGAGGTTCTGAGCGCACCGCTTTCTTTGGCGGTTCCGGTGCTGGCTCCCGGCTGCGGAATCCGGCGGCGGCCGCAGCTTTCTCGGTGGCCACTTTTGGTGGTTTGACGTTGGCCGCAGGCTGGCGCGGCAGCCAGTCATTGGCATCGAATTCTTCCAGGGCGTCGGCAAAGCCGAGATCGGCGCGAGACTCGTTCATGGCTATGCGACCTTTGCGGCTTCGGCGTTAGCCCGCAGTTTAGCTATGACCTCGCCCGCAAAATGCCGGGCGTTCTCGATGGCTTTGTCGACATTGCTGACTTGATCGGCGCGAAGGTCGGATAGCACGCCGCCGAAATCAAAGATGTCGCGGAACGCCGCACGCTCGACGATGGATGTTGAGAAAACATCTATGCCCGCCTTGTCGAGTTGCTCGCGCACATTCTTGAGTGCCCGCGATGTGATAGCGGCGCTGGTGCGGGTCAGAAGGATGCTGTGCGCGATATCGCGGCGCGAGAGCCGTTCTTGATTGCGAATGAGGCGAATGGTCTTCGCAGCCCCTTTCGCATCCATCGATGCGCCTTGTGCGGGAATGATGACCAAGTCCGACATACCGATGGCGTTCGCCACCATAAGGCTCGCCGTTCCTTCAAGGTCGACGATGACGAACTGCGCGCGCGCAGCCGCATTCTCAATGTGGTCGACGATGGTGTCCTCGGTTACGTCGGCGATGATGTCGATGTTGGAGGGCTTGCCGGGCATTCTGCCCCACTGCGAAATCCACCGCTCAGGGTCCGCGTCAATGACGATGACGCGCGCGCCCTTGGCGGCGAGCTCTCCTGCAAGCAGCAAGGCTGATGTTGTTTTTCCGGCACCGCCTTTTGGATTCGCAAATGAGACTACAGGCATACACACTCACTATGTAAACTATGAAAATGAATCACTCTGATGAAAATAATACCAGATAGCTACTCGCTACCAAATAGCATTCTACTGGCTAGCGGATAGCTAATAGATATTAATTGGAATTCACAAAGCTACCAGCTAGCTACTCGCTAGCTTGAAAGTACCTAGCTGATATCATTCTAGACGATATCAGCTAGCTATCCACTAGCTATCCGATATCTGTTACTCGCCCGCGCCGCCCGGAAAAACGGATGCGCGCTGACAGAATGGGCGCGATATGACAACAGATTCGGTGATTCGGCAGAATACAAAATCGATTCGTCCATTCTTCAGACGAAGAGAGAATCAAACACCAGTGCACAAAAGGCCTAGAAACCCGCATCGCGGGAGAACCGACTTGCTATGGCCGGATACATTGCTGACAATTTAGTTGGGTCAATCATGGCCGCGTCAGACTTGAAATTACTAAAGAGGCAATTGTGAACTAACAAAAAGAAAACCCGCCATGAAGGCGGGTCGCTCGATAAATCGAGATGTTCGTGAACTCAGCACTCCGAATATCTCATGCTCCAAACTTAATCGCAATAGTTTTTTGCGATGATGTCGTGCGCCCATATCTTATGCGGGTTTTCTCCGAACGATAAGGAGAAAGCAAATGACTATGCAAAATGATGCGCAATCTGCGTTCATCGAATCGGCGCGTGCCCTCAAGAAGCGCGCCGCGCCATCACAATCGCTACACGTCCCCACAGCCGATCCCGAGCGTCGCCGGCGATCACTGCAAACCTGCCACCGTTATGCAGCGACCGAGCGTCCGCATCGCGCGGTCTCGCACACGGGCAATGGCTTCGTGCCCGAGCTGGCTGCACGCATCGAAGACGATCCGAACCTTACCGACGGCGCGCGGCGCTGCGCGCGCAAACTGGCGGAGCTGACTTATCGCCAGAACAGAGAAGGGCGGGTACTGCCGGTGACGGTCACTTACCTTGCTCGCGCGCTCGGGCGCTGCCGCCGTTCGGTGCAACGCTATCTCCGGCAATTGGAGGAGGGGGGTTATGTAGCGGTCGAGGTCGTAGCCTCACCGCGCTCGCGCATGTGCATCGGGCTCATAGTCCGGCTACTCGCGCCGCTGCTGGCAGCCCATCACCGTCAAAGCTGGCCGCGGGCCGCCCGAAACCCAGGGGCGACACCAGAGTCACTGAATCATAGGTTCAGATTAAAATTTCAAGGAAAGGGGTGCAGCGTGCCCGTCAACGAATGGGCACGGCGATGCATGGACGGCGTGTTCCGCTCCCTTATGAAAACGAAACCGCTTACCGAACTGCCGCCGATCTATCTCTCCTGAGAACGCCTCTTCACCAGCAGCGCCGATCCCTGCCCGATAGAAGGGCGGTGAGGTCAGTATTGCCTTCAGGGGGTGGTTCGGCCGGTTCAGAGCCAGAACGCACCACGGCGCAACGTCGCGCAAAAGCGGGGCGTCATGCCGCCAGCCTCCGGGCGGCAATCCGGTGATAGGAGCGATCCAGCTCGATCCCGACATAGTCGCAGCCGGCGTCGCATGCCGCGACCAGGGTCGAGCCCGAGCCACAGAACGGGTCCAGGACCAGCCCGCCTTCCGGGCAGAACGCCTCGATCAAGGGGCGCAGAATGGCCACGGGCTTCTGCGTCGGGTGAAGCTTGTTGCCCGTGTAGGGGAAGTCGATGACATCGGCCGGCGGGTTCTCCGGCAGGGCCGGTTGGCCCTTGGCCAGCACATAGGCGGATTCGTGCGTGTAGCTGACAAACCGCGCGGCCGAGGCGTACTTCTTGCGAAAGACGATATGGCCGACGATCCGGAAGCCCGCCGCGCGCCACGCGCTCATGAAGCGGTCAGTCTGCGTCCAGCCATAGAAGCTCACGCACAGGCTATCAGGCTTTAGGACCCGAAACATCTCCCGTGCCGCCGGCTCCAGCCAGTCGCTATTGTCATCATTGATGATTCGGCGGCCGTCACGCGATTGGTAGCGCACCAGATAGGGCGGGTCGGTCAGGATGAAGTCGACCGACCGGGCCGGCATCTGCCGCATCATGCTGATGCAGTCGCCCTGGTGGATCACGTTGCGGGAAGTGAGACTGGTCTGTTTCATGGCGTCCTCCGGCCTTGTTTTTGCGTTTCGACGCGGAGGGATTGGACGACCCGCCAAGGAGCCAGCGCACCGCAGAGGACACGGCCAACACGGGAGTCCGGCCCTATACGGGCGAAGGAGCGGGCAGGCCGTTGCGCTGGCGACGGGGGTCGTCACCACTGCAAACCTAACCCGAAACGCCTCGTGGCCGGGGACAAAGCCAACAGACCCAGTCGTCCCGCCTGTGACCAGCCTGTGCTCAATCCCGGTGTGATGCGGCCCGGCACTGTCCGGGCATGGATAAGCCCGGTCACAAGCCCGAAAACCTTGCGCGCGCTGAGCGCCACGGCTTCGTTGTTTCCGATGATTTGAAGGATATGCCGGTCTCGCCAGCGGAGCTGGATGCAGTCGAAGCCTTTCTCATGGCCGCGTTTCGGGTGGTCATGAACGGCGAAACTTCGCCGGAGGCGCGTAAATCTGCCGATTGCGACTCGGAACAGCCGCAAACCCATGCTGAAGTCTGCCCAACGATCCGGGTGCGGAGACGGGTGCGATGAAGTCCAGTTCTACCACTGCCGACCAGGGCGCGCCGCTCCGGGCCGCACTCTATATGCGCGTTTCGACCGGCCGGCAGGCCGAAAGCGACCTGTCGATCCCGGACCAGCGTCGGCAGGCCACGTCCTTCTGCGCCGCACGCGGCTGGACGGTGGCAGCCGAGTTCGTCGACGCCGGACTATCCGGCACGACGGATAACCGCCCGGAACTGCAGCGCCTCCTGGAAATCGCGACCAGCGGCGGCTCGCCGTTCGATGTGGTCGTGGTGCATTCGCTCAGCCGCTTCATGCGCGATGCGTTCTTGCAGGAGATGCACGTCCGCCGCCTTGCCAAGGCTGGCGTGCGCCTTGTCTCGATGACGCAGGAAGTGGGAGATGATCCTGTCGGCGTCATGGTCCGGCAGGTGTTCGCTTTGTTCGACGAATACCAGTCGAACGAGATCAGAAAGCACGTCAGCCGCTCGATGAACGAGAATGCCCGGCAGGGCTTCTGGAACGGTGCGGCTCCGCCCTTCGGCTATACGACCGTTGCCGCCGGGGAGCGCGGCGCGCGCATCAAGAAAAAGCTCGCCATCGATCCGGTCGAGGCGGAGACCGTGCGCCTTATCTTCCGGCTTCTCATGGAAGGGGATGGGCAGTCTGGCCCCATGGGCATCAAGGCCGCCGTGTGCTGGCTCAATGAGCGCGGCTACCGCACGCGCGGCGGTGCGCGGTGGGGCATTGGTCCCCTGCATAACCTTGTGACCAACACGGTCTACAAGGGGGAGGCGGTGTTCAACCGCAAGGACTCGAAGACCCGCAAGGAAAAGCCGGCCTCCGAGCACATCATCGTCGCCTGCGAAGCGATCATCGATCCGGCCAGATTCGACGCCCTCCAGGCAAGCCTCAAGGCGAGAAACCCCAAGGCCATGCCGCCGCGCGTGGTGACGGGGCCGATCCTTCTGACCGGCATTGCCACCTGCGCCAGCTGCGGGGGCGGGATGACCATCCGCACCGGGAAGTCAGGGCGCTACCGGTACTATGTCTGTGCGACCTGTGCGCAGAAGGGCAAGTCTGCCTGCAAGGGCCGCTCCGTGCCCATGGACCGACTCGATGATGCGGTCATGGAGCGCATCAGCGACCACCTGCTCACGCCGGAGCGAGTGGGGGAGCTGCTGCGGGGCCTTATGGACCGGCAGACCCGGAAGGATGCCGATTACGCGGCAAGGCTGTCGGCGCTGCGCGCCAAGCTATCCGACGCGGAAACGCGTCTTGGCCGGCTTTATCAGGCTATCGAGAACGGCATTGCCGACGCGAGCGACCCGACGCTCAAGGACCGGGTCGCCGCCATCAAGACCGAGCGCGACATTGCCAAGGAAACCTTTGAACGGGCGCTGGCCGAAATGCGCCCGGACGCCCGCATCACCGAGGACAAGATTGCGGCCTTCGTCGAGGTCATGCGCCAGAACGTGCTGACGGGCGACACGTCCTTCCGCCGCGCCTATCTGCGCTCGGTCATCGACAAGGTCGAGGTCGATGACGCGGAAATCCGTATCCACGGGTGCAAGACCGTTCTGGAGCGTCTTGTGATGGGGGGCGGGGCCGCTCCGGTCGGAGTGCCCAGTTTTGTTCGTGAATGGCGCACCCGGCAGGATTCGAACCTGCGACCTCTGCCTTCGGAGGGCAGCACTCTATCCAGCTGAGCTACGGGTGCTGATAGCCAGGGCCTAGATAGCCCATTCGTCGCGCCGTCGCAAACAATCCGACGATGGGGGCCGAACCAACGATCCGGCCCCCGGTATTTCGGGTCATCGCCCCCAATTATGCGGCCTTGTCCTGCCCCAACGACCGGAGGAAATGCTGGACCTCGCCCGTGAGGCGCGTGGCCTCCTGCGACAGGCTGTCGGTCGCCATCAGTACCGCTTCGCTCGATCTGCTGGTCTCGGCAATCGCGCCGGAAACGCGCGAGATGTCGCCAGCCAGCTGCTCCGTGCCCTGGGCTGCCGCCTGGGCGCTGCGCGAAATTTCGGACGTCGCGGCGCCCTGCTCTTCCACGGCCGTCGCGATGGCGACGGTGACGTGCGTGATCTCGTTCATCGCCAACGCCACATCCTTGATCGCCGCGACGGCGTTGCGCGTCGATGTCTGGATGCCCGTCACCTGCTTGGAAATCTGGTCGGTCGCCTTCGAAGTCTGGTCGGCGAGCGACTTCACTTCCTGGGCCACGACGGCGAAGCCCTTTCCGGCCTCGCCCGCCCGCGCCGCTTCGATGGTGGCGTTGAGCGCCAGCAGGTTCGTCTGAGCCGCGATCTGCTGGATGAGATCGACGACCGCGCCGATGGTCTCGCCCGCCGACGTGAGGCCCTGGATCTCCGCAGCCGACCGCTCCGTCGTCTGCTCGGCAGCCTTCACGATCGAGCCGGCCTGGGTGACCTGGCGCGTGATCTCCTGAATTGAAGCCGACAGCTGCTCCGCCGCCGCGGCAACCGAGTTCACGTTCGATGTCGCGGCACCCGATGCGTGGCTGGCGGAGTTCGCCTGAGTCGCTGCGTCATTGGCGATGGAACCAAGCGAACGTGCCGTATCGCGCATCACCGACGTATCTTCATTGACCGAGTTCAGAACCTGGCCCACCGAAACGTTGAACTGGCCGACAGCAGCCTCGATCTCGGCCGTGCGTGCCGCCCGCAGGTCCGCTTCTTTACGGTTCTTCTCGGACAGCTCACGATTGCTGATCATCGCCGCCTGAAACACGGAGATCGAGCGCGCCAGGGCACCGATTTCGTCGGTACGCGCCTCGAACGGGATCACCATGTTCTGACCGTTGGCGACACGTTCGGTGACCGTGCTGATCTCCCGCAAGGGCTGCACGACCGCGTTGCGGATGACGAAGATGCCGACGGCGGCCAACAGCAGCACCGAGACCGACAGCGCGCTCAACAGCAGCATGACATGACGAACGCTGGCATCCAGATCGCCGTGGGCGGCCTGCGTCCGTTGCTCGTAGGCCTTGCCGAGCGTTTCCAAGTCCTTGTTCAGGGCGGACCGGACGGCGCGGTTGGCGTCGTTGTCGCCGAATTCGCGCGCGGCGGCCGGGCTGATCTTCTGGGCCTTGTCCACCATCTCGCGACGGAAGGACATGAACTGTTCGATACGGCCGCTGAACTCCGCGAAATCCTTGGAGCCGGCACTTTCGCTGCTGCGCCAGGCGGCAACCAGTTCGCCGATCCGGTCGATGTACTTGAGCTGGTTGGCGCCGAACTTCTGCGCCTTCTCCCAGTCTGGAGACATATAGATGCCGCGCGATTCCATCACGACCGCGAAGATCAAGCCGTTGACCTTTTCGACGTTGATGGTGCCCTGTGCAGCCGCCCCGACCTCCGCGACGATCGCCTCCTGGCGATAGTTTTCCGCGACGACAATCGCGACGAGCGCCAGCGTTGTCACGGCGAGCAGCGCGAAAATTGCGTACAACTTGGATGCTATGGAAAGCTGCGACAGCGTGCGCATGCGGGGTCCCCGAGATAGCGAAACAAAAACAAATCAGATGGTTAACGCAACTCGCTTAATAAATGATGTTCACATTCCACATTCGGCCGCTTCACACCGTCCACAGCTGGGCCAGCTGGGGCTGACCCGTCGGCTCCGGGCCCCTATAGTCCGCCCGACAAATCCGGACTGCCAGGAGCTTCATGACGAGACCCGCCCGAAAGCCCGCCGCTTGCTCCGTGCCCGAGGGCGAACCCGTTCCCGTCGCCAAGGGTAGCCACGTCTATCTGATCGACGGCTCCGGCTACATTTTCCGCGCCTTCCACGCCCTCCCCCCGCTCACGCGGCCCTCCGATGGGCTGCCGGTCGGAGCCGTGCACGGCTTCTGCGCCATGCTGTGGAAGCTGCTGGAAGAGACCAAGGCCTCCGAAGCGCCGACGCACTTCGCGGTGATCTTCGATGCGTCCGAGAAGACGTTCCGCAACGAGATCTATCAGGACTACAAGGCCCACCGCCCGCCGGCGCCGGAAGAGTTGGTCCCGCAATTCCCCCTAATCCGCGACGCGGTGAAAGCCTTCAACTGCGCCTGCCTGGAGCAGCTGGGGTACGAGGCCGACGACCTGATCGCCACCTACGCGCGCCAGGTTGTAGACGCCGGCGGCGACGTCACCATCGTCTCGTCCGACAAGGACCTGATGCAGCTCATCCGGCCCGGCGTCGTCATGTTCGACGGCATGAAGAACAAGAAAATCGGCCCGGACGAGGTATTCGAGAAGTTCGGCGTGAAACCGGACAAGGTGATCGACATCCAGTCGCTGGCGGGCGACTCGACCGACAACGTTCCCGGCGTTCCCGGCATCGGCGTCAAGACGGCGGCGGAACTCATCACGCGCTGGGGCTATAGTAAGACGACGATTGACGATATCGCGAAGAAGGCGGGCGTGGCGAAGGGTACTATCTACCTGCACTGGAAGACGCGAGAAGACCTGTTTCAGGCATTGATGGAGCGCGAGGAAATGCTGC
>JAKAXS010000088.1 GCA_021816505.1 Pseudomonadota bacterium | reverse complement strand
AGGACAACCCCTAATGCGCAAGAACATCATGTGGCTGTTCAAGGCGCTGTCCCGTCATCTGGACAAGGGCACCCTGGACGAGCTGACGCTCACCACGAACGGCAGCCAGCTCGGCAAGTTCGCCGGCGACCTGGCGGCATGCGGTGTGCGCCGCGTCAACGTCTCGATCGACAGCCTGGACGAGCAGAAGTTCCGTACCATCACGCGCTGGGGCGATCTCAAGGTCGTGCTCGACGGCCTGGACGCCGCGCAGAAGGCCGGTCTCAAGCTGAAGATCAACGCTGTCGCCCTTAAAGGCGTGAACGAGGACGAGATCGAGAACCTCGTGATGTTCGCGCACGACCGCGGCGCCGACATCACCTTCATCGAGGCCATGCCGATGGGCGACATCGGCGGCGACCGGGTTGATCAGTATCTGCCGTTGTCGATCGTCCGCGCACGCCTTCTCAACCGCTTCACACTTGAAGAGAGCGCCTACCGCACCGGCGGGCCGGCGCGCTACGTCACCGTGAAGGAAACCGGCGGCCGCCTCGGCTTCATCACGCCGATGACGCACAATTTCTGCGAGAGCTGCAACCGCGTGCGCCTCACCTGCACGGGCACGCTCTACATGTGCCTCGGCCAGGACGATAAGGCCGACCTGCGCGAGCCGCTGCGCGCGGGCATCACCGACGAAGCCCTGCAGGCCGCGATCGACGGCGCCATCGCGGCCAAGCCGAAGGGCCACGATTTCGTCATCGACCGGCGCACGAAGAAACCGTCCGTCAGCCGTCATATGAGCGTTACCGGCGGTTGAACTACGCCTGTCGGTCAGGCCGGGGCGTGTGGAAATGTACGGCGGTTCTCCCAGCGGCCGGTTAAGCGCTCCGCAAATCGCTGTCCCAGTCATCAGCAAATCGTTTAATCTGCCGGTGTCGCGCGGCGTGCGCCGCGGCCCGACGTTCTATCGACCAACCGCCGGACCAGAGGCTCGCATGCTGGAACTGCGCCCGAACTGCGAATGTTGCGATCGGGATTTGCCGCCCGAGGCGACGGACGCGATGATCTGCACCTTCGAGTGCACGTTCTGTGCGGCCTGTGCCTCGCACGTTCTCAAGGGCGTCTGCCCGAACTGTGATGGCGAACTTGTGCGGCGGCCCGTACGTCCCGTGTCGGGGCTGGCACAATTTCCAGCTTCGACGACGCGCGTTTTCAAGCCCCAGGGATGCGGGGGAGCAGCATCTTGAAATCCGGCGAGATACCGTCATGCCGAAATTGATGCGCATCGCCGCCATCTCCCTCAGCGCCCTCGCTGCCGCGACCGCGCTGGGCTTCGTTGCGTTTGCGCTCGTCGTCATGCGCGCGCCGGAGGAGACGACGGCGAAGGCCGACGGCATCGTCGTCTTGACGGGTGGCGAAACCCGCATTTCCGAAGCCGCCCGGCTTTTGCGTGAAGGCCGTGGCGATCGCCTGCTCATTTCCGGCGTGAACCGTCATACCGGCCGTCAGGATCTGATCCGGCTTTCCGGGCTGGAGCAGGCGCAGTTCAACTGCTGCGTCGATATCGGCTACACCGCGCTCAACACCATCGGCAACGCCAACGAAACGCGCTCCTGGGCCGAGGCCATGCGCTACGACACCTTGATCATCGTAACGTCCAGCTATCACATGCCGCGCTCCATCGCCGAGCTGGCGCGCGAGTTGCCCAACACCACGCTCATTGCCCATCCCGTGCAGCCGCGCGGGTTCAACGACGGCGCCTGGTGGCTGCGTCCGCGCACCGCGCGCGTCCTGGCTTCGGAGTATCTCAAATTCCTCCCCGCCGCCGCACGCTATGCGGCCTCGCGGGTCATCGGCCCCTGGGGCGAAAGCTCGATGGCCGAGGTTCCCGCCGAAGCCGTGCCACCAGCCAACATTTGACGCGTCCATCGCGCACGGGCATTCAAGGCGCCATGCAGACCGTCCGTTCCTATCTCTTCGCAGTCGCCTTCTACGTCACCACCGCGCTGTTCCTGCTGCTTGGCTCCTGGCTGCTGCTGGCACCGCGGCGCTGGGCCATGGAAGGCTTGCGCCAGCACGCGCTCGCCAGCCTTTGGCTTCTGAAGCACATCGCCGGCACGCGCATGGAGGTGCGGGGGCACGAGCGCGTGCCCCAGGGCGCCTGCCTCGTCGTGTCGAAACATCAGTCGGCGTGGGATACCTTTGCCCTCGTGCCGCTGTTCCGCGATCCCGCCATCGTCCTCAAGGACGAGCTGAAGTGGATCCCCTTCTACGGCTGGTTCTGCGTGAAGTTCGAGCACATCCTGGTCAAGCGCGACCGCGCAGCCGCCGCGCTGAAAGCGTTGGTGGAGGCAGCCAAGGTCCGCCTGGCGCAGGATCGTCAGGTCGTGATCTTCCCCGAGGGAACCCGCCGCGCGCCCGGCGCGCCGCCCGACTACAAGCCCGGCTATGTCGCGCTCTACGAGGTCCTCGGCGTGCCCTGCATCCCGTTGGCATTGAACTCCGGCGTCTACTGGCCCCGGCGCAGTCTGATGCGTTTTCCGGGCACGATCATCGTCGAGTTCCTCGAGCCTATTCCGCCGGGTCTGCCCCGCAAAGCCTTCAAGGCCGAACTCGAAAAGCGGCTGGAAGAGGCCAGCAACCGCCTCGTCGCCGAAGCATTGGCATCGGGCAGCGGCCCCCAAGGAAAGTCCGGCTGATATGGTAAACTTATTGCGAACATAGAGAGAACATTTTGACAACACGAGCGCTCCACGCTACATTGCGGGGAGAGGTGCAGTGTGACGTCTACCCCATCGACATCGGCCCGGTTTCCCAACGCGATCTCGGAAGAGATCTGGCGGCGCAAGTATCGTTATGTCGACGCGAATGCCCCGAATGGGGGCGATCGCTCGCTGGCGGATACGTTCGCGCGTGTGGCGGAGGCAGCAGCTTCCGTGGAACGCGGCGGCAAGAAGGGCCGCGCGCGCCACGCCGCGGACTTTACAGAAGCGATGGCGAACTTCGAGTTCATCCCCGCCGGGCGCATTCTCGCAGGTGCCGGCACGGGGCGGGCGGTGACGCTCTTCAACTGCTTCGTCATGGGGCGCATCGACGACGATCTCTCCGCCATCTTCGACAACGTCAAGGAAGCGGCGTTGACGATGCAGCAGGGCGGCGGCATCGGCCACGACTTCTCGACGCTGCGCCCCAGAGGCGCGCCGGTGAAAAGCATCGGCGCTGACGCCTCGGGCCCCGTCAGCTTCATGGACGTCTGGGATTCCATGTGCCGCACCATCATGTCCGCCGGCGCCCGCCGCGGCGCCATGATGGCGACGCTGCGTTGCGATCACCCGGACATCGAAGCCTTCGTCGACGCCAAGGCCGACGCCGGCCGCCTGCGCAATTTCAACCTCTCGGTTCTGGTCACGGATGCGTTCATGGCGGCGGTCAAGGCCGATGCACCGTGGGAACTCGTGTTCGAGGGGACAGTCTACAAGACGCTACCGGCGCGAGACCTCTGGCACCGCATCATGCGCGCCACGTACGAGTATGCGGAGCCCGGCGTGATCTTCATCGATCGCGTCAATCGCATGAACAATCTCTCCTATTGCGAGCAGATTTTCGCGACGAACCCGTGCGGCGAGCAGCCGTTGCCGCCCTACGGCGCGTGCCTCCTTGGCTCCATCAATCTGGCGCAGTTCGTCGCGAACCCGTTCGACAAGTCCGCCACCTTGAACACGGCCAAGCTTGAAGCGCGCGTGGCGACCGCCATCCGGTTCCTGGACGACGTCATCGATGTCTCCGGCTATCCGCTGGAGGCACAGCGCCGGGAAGCGCAGGCCAAACGGCGCCTGGGCCTGGGTGTCACGGGCCTGGCGGATGCCCTGATCTTTCTCGGTGCGCGCTACGGTTCGCCGGAAGCGGTGAAGCTGGCCGGCTCCTGGCTGTCGACCATTCAGAACGCGGCCTACCGGGCCAGCGCGGAACTTGCGGCCGAAAAGGGCAGCTTTCCCCTCTACGACGCCGCGCAGTTCGCCGCGCGTCCCAACGTTGTGGCGCTCGACAAAAGCGTTCGCGACGCGATTGCCCGGCACGGCATTCGCAACGGCTGCCTCACGTCCGTGGCCCCGACGGGCACCATCTCTCTCCTCGCGGGCAACGTGTCGAGCGGCATTGAACCCGTGTTCGACTTCACCGTCCGCCGCCGCGTGCTCGAAGCCGACGGCAGCGCGCGCGAAGAGATCGTCGAGGATGCGGCCCATCGCGTATTCCGCGAGCGTTTCGGCGCCGCGGCGCCGCTTACCGATGCGTTCGTCACCACCGCCACGTTAACCCCGGCCGCGCATCTGGCCATGCAGGCCGCCGTGCAGCCGCATGTCGACAGCTCGATTTCCAAGACCATCAACGTACCCGAGGACATCGCCTTCGAAGCGTTCGAGAACGTCTATGTCGAGGCTTACGAAAACGGCCTGAAGGGCTGCACGACATATCGTCCGAACGCGGTAACGGGTGCCGTGCTTCAGTCCGCCGTTCCCCCGGCGCCGGCATTGGCCGAGCCAGCGCCTGCTCCGGCGCCCAAGTCGCTCGCACCGTCGCTGGTTTCCCCGGCGCCGCGCGACGGTGCCGTCGTCTACATGTCGAAGCCGCTGGAGCGCGATCCCGTGCTCGAAGGCTTCACCTACAAGCTGAAATGGCCCGAGAGCGATCACGCCATTTACGTCACGATCAACGACATCGTGCGCGACGGCCGACGCTGCCCGTTCGAGATCTTCATCAACACCCGCAATCTGGAGCACTACGCCTGGACGGTCGCTCTCACGCGCATGATCAGTGCCGTATTTCGCCGCGGCGGCGACGTTGCTTTCGTCGCTGACGAACTGAAGGGCGTTTTCGATCCCCAGGGCGGTCGCTGGATCAAGGGCCGCTATGTGCCCAGCCTGCTTGCCGCCATCGGCGAAGTGATCGAGGCGCACATGGTCCGCATCGGCTTCCTGTCGGCGCGCGAGACGCCGCTGTTCGCCATGGTCGATCCGCTTGACGGGGATGTCCCGCGTGGAACTTCGCCCCCTGCCGAACCGGCCCACGATGCCAACGCGTCTGCCGAAGCGCCCTTGGCGCGTCGTGCCGTCGCCGGAACCGCCGGTGCGCGATTCTGCCCACGTTGCTCGGCACGCAGCCTAATCCGCAGCGAAGGGTGCTGGGTTTGTCAAAGCTGTGGCTACTCGCGCTGCGGATAGACGCGCCTAAGTTTTGTATTGTCTGCGTAATTTGCGTCTGTGGCGGCCCGCGTAGCACTCGGCGTCTGGAAGCTCCGGCCCCAGAAAGACTGAGTTCAGGCCACATTTTTGCTAGAAATTTCTGGCATGTTGCTTTGAGAACACAGCTCACGCAGCTGCCGCATCAGCAGGGAACGACACGATGGCCTCCCGGATCATCGACTTGGCAGAAGTCCGCCGCGAACGCGCGGATGTCGCTCAGGAAGCGGTTACCGCCTCGACGGCCTACGCGCCGCGCGTATCTGAGCGCTTTCACTTCTGGTCGGGCGCCTCTGGCCAGCGCTACGTGCACACCGTCTACAGCCTGCTCGATTGCCCGGCCCTGCCGGCGGCGAATTATGTTCTCGTCCGTCGCGACGCGTCCGGGGTTTGCCACGCCCTGTCGGTCGGCCGCGCATCGGATGAAGCACCCTCGCTCAATCTTGCACAGATCCGCCAGCACGGCGCCAATCTCGGTGCGACCGAGGTTCATATCCACCTGCTCGCGGGTACGTCACGCCAGGGCAAACTGGTCGAGTTCGACTTGAAGTCCGCGGTGCTTGGCGATTGTGGTGCGCCGAGTTCGCGTCTGCGGCACTAATTTCAGCGACAGTTCTCTCCTGTCCCGGTATCGGCGGCACCTCGTGCCGCCGATGTCGTTTTTGAGGGTTCGCTTGCCAATGGGGCCAAGCGCCCGGCCTTCAAATTCCCGCAAGCATTCTGCGATACGCAAACCGGTTGTGAAGCTCCAGCGCGGCATGCGGAATCTTCAGTTGCCGCAGTGAGCAGCGTTCCGTGGTCAGGGGCTTTGCCCGGGCGCGATGGCCTTCGCGCGCGTCTCCGTTGGCGAAGTAAACGCCGACCGTCGACAGCAGTCGTTCCAGCTGCCGGTCACGGATGCCCAGTTCGCTCAAGTGCTGCAGCGTGTTGATCAGGTAGTCGGCGTTCGTGCCGGAGCCGCCCGCCGCGCCGCGAATGATCACGGCCTGGCGCGCCAGCGGCAAATTCCTGACGAAGCTCGGATGCCGCTTTTCCGCGACGAAGGTCAGCGCCGTCGCCGTCCGCGGTTGATCGCCCGCAAGCGTCACGCGCACCATCTTCTCGCGGTAGACGCCAGAGACCTGCTCGCGATCGCGGATGTAGGCCAGCGTCTCGTCAACATCTTCCGCGGCAATGCGATAGGCAATGCCCTCGCACAAGCCACCGCGCTCAAGGCCCAGAACGAGCCCGGGGCGGGTCTTCGAGCCACGATAGTGTACCGAGTAGATGCAGAACCCGCGGCGATAACCGTGCAGCCGCGCGCGCACCGCCTCCGCGTATCGAAACCCCGGTCGCCACATCAACGAGCCGTAGGCGAAGACCCATGCGTCATGGCCGTGCGTCGCGGCAGGTCCCAACTGGCAGGAATGGCGAACCTTCATCAGCATAAACATAAAATCCCGAACGTCTGCGCGGCGACGCGTGCCCGGAGTCTAGAGGATCAAGCTTGCCGCGCAACCGGCCAGAGGCGCGCGCCACCGCAGATGACGGCGGCTTATCCAACATCTTTTCGCCGTAGGGTGTTTCGGCGGTGACGCCAACTCAAGACTATTGCTTGTTGCGTCCGAAGTCCGGCGATGCCGTTTCCTGGCCGGCCTGGATGATGCCGCGGCGAACCTCGCGCGCTTCGCTGAATGTTTTGAACAGCGCCTCGCCGTCACCGAAGCGGATCGCGCGCTGCAACGCCGTCAGATCCTCGGAGAAACGACCCAGCATCTCCAGAACCGCTTCCTTGTTGTTCAGGAACACGTCGCGCCACATCGTGGGATCGGATGCCGCGATGCGCGTGAAGTCGCGAAAGCCGCCGGCGGAGAACTTGATCACTTCGCTGTCGGTCACCCGCTCCAGATGCTCGGCCGTGTTGACGATGTTGTAGGCGATCAGATGCGGCAGATGGCTGGTGATCGCCAGCACCATGTCATGATGCTCCGGCGTCATGATCTCGACGTTGGAGCCGAGCGCCTGCCAGAACCGCGTCAGCTTCTGCACGGCTGCCGCATCCGCGTCCGGCAACGGCGTCAGAATGCACCAGCGTCCGTCGAACAACTCAGCGAAGCCGGACTCGGGGCCGGACTGTTCCGTGCCCGCCACGGGATGCGCCGCGATGAAGTGCACGCCGTGCGGCACATGCGGCGCCACGTCTTTGCAAATGGCGCCCTTCACCGATCCGACATCGGTCAGGATCGCGCCGGGAGCCAACGCGCCCGAGATCTCTTCGGCAATAGGTCCGCACATGCCGACCGGCACGCACAGGATCACGAGGTCTGCTCCGCGAACGGCTTCGGCGGCCGTCGTGAAGCCCTCGTCGATGAGACCGAGCCGCTTGGCGGTCGCGACCGTCTCGGACGTGCGCGCGCTGCCCACGATCGATTTGGCAAGCTTGCCCCGCCGCACGGCGTGGCTGATCGACGAGCCGATGAGACCGATGCCGATCAGCGCGATCTTCTCGAACATGAAGCTCATGACTTGTCCGTTCCGACGAAGTCGCCGAGCGCGGCGATCACGGCTAGGTTCTCTTTTTCGGAGCCGATCGTGATGCGCAGGCAGTGCGGCAGGCCATAGCCGGTTACCCGCCGCACGATGATGCCCTTCGATTTCAAGAACGCATCGCAAGCGGCCGCGCCGCGCTTTGCGTCGTCGGGAAAATGCACGAGCAGGAAGTTGCCGACGCTCGGCGTGACCGTCAGCCCAAGCTTGCCGATGTCCTGCGTCAGCCGCGAGACCCAGGCCTCGTTGTGCTGGATCGCTGTCGTGACGTGACGCTCATCGGCGATCGCCGCCGCACCGGCCGCGATCGATGGCGCCGACAGGTTGAACGGCCCGCGGATGCGGTTCAGCACGTCCGCCACCGCCGCCGGACAGTACGCCCAGCCGATGCGCAGCGCCGCGAGCCCGTAGATCTTCGAGAACGTGCGCGTCATCACCGTGTTGTCGGTGGTGGCGACGAGTTCGAGGCCCGCCTCGTAGTCGTTGCGGCGAACGTATTCGGCATAGGCCGCGTCGAGCACGAGCAAGACATGGCCGGGCAATGCCGAACGCAGCCGGCGCACCTCGTCGATCGGCAGATAGGTGCCCGTCGGATTGTTCGGGTTGGCGAGGAACACGACCTTCGTCCGCTCGCTCACCTTGGCGAGGATCGCGTCCACGCTCGCCGTGAAGTTCGTCTCGGGCGCGACCACAGGCGTTGCCCCGCACGCCAGAATGGCAATCCGGTAGACGAGAAACCCGTGCTCGGTGAAGAGCCCTTCATCGCCCGGCCCCAGGTAGGCGTGCGCAATCATCGTCAACAGTTCGTCCGAACCTGCGCCACAGACGATACGGCCGGCGTCCAACCCATAGCGCTTGGCGATCGCGTTGCGCAGCACCGCCGCCTGTCCGTCCGGATAGCGCTCCAGGTCGTCGGCACCGGCGCGGTAGGCCGCAACCGCATGGGGGCTCGGCCCCAGCGGCGTTTCGTTGGAGGACAGCTTGATGGGCTTGCCGCCGCCGGGCACGCTGCTCTCGCCGGGCACGTAGGCTTCGATGTCGAGTATCCCCGGCCGGGGCTGCGGCGCGTTCATTGTGTTCGGGTCCAGTTGAATTCGGACCGATTGATAGCGGGCGCCTGATCGAATTCAAAGCAAAGAAATGATTGACTTTCCAGGCCCAATCCCTAGCTAACCCGCCTTGGGCCGCCGCTGTTAATCTTCATCTGCTAAGATGCCACGGGGCGGCCCGCAACGCCCACCATACGCCGCGGGATCCGATCCGCGGACGAGGCCACAAGAGCGCGATGAGCACGGCTCCGAGCG
>JAKAXS010000087.1 GCA_021816505.1 Pseudomonadota bacterium | reverse complement strand
TCCGATCTGTTCGCGCCGTTAGTCGAGCAGGGCTGCGCCGCCACGGCACGTGTTCTCGACCCTGCGTGCGGGGCCGGGATTTTCTTGCTCACCACCTTCCGCAGGCTCGTCATGGAGCACTGGCGCAAGGATGGGGAGCGCCCAGACACTGAAACCCTCCGCCGCATCCTCTACGAGCAGGTCATCGGTTTTGACATCGACGAGTCAGCGTTGCGCTTCGCCGCGCTTGGTCTTTATCTCATCTCCGTCGAACTTGATCTCGATCCCGAGCCGGTCGAGAAACTCAAGTTCCGACGGGAGCTCCGGGGAACTGTCCTGCATTTGGTAGCGCCCAAGGACGCGGCAGGCAATCGCGGCCTCGGCAGCCTCGATCCAGCCGTGCGCCTCGATCCGGACCGTGCCTGCGACTTGGTCATCGGCAACCCCCCATGGTCAAGGGGTACGGGTATCCCTGAGTGGTACAAGGTCTCCGAGCTTGTTGGCGACATCGCGCGGCGTCGATTAGGGGGTGAAAACCGGCCGCCGTTGCCCAACAAAGGGCTGGATCTGCCGTTCGTCTGGCGCGCTTTGGAATGGGCGAAGCCCGGAGGGCAAATTGCTTTCGCGCTGCACGCGCGCCTGCTGTTCCAGCAAGGCGACGGCATGCCACGGGCGCGGCAGGCGTTGTTTGCCGCTCTCGACGTAACTGGCGTGGTGAACGGCGCAGAGTTGCGGCAGACGAAGGTATGGCCCGACATACTCGCGCCGTTCTGCCTGGTGTTCGCGCGCAACCGGGTCCCGGACTCAACGTCCGCGTTCCGCTTCGTGACCCCGCGCCTGGAGAGGACGCTCAACGACGCGGGCACGATGCGGATCGACGTCGGCGCGGCCGACGTCGTCACGGCTGATCAGCTCGCAAGGCGGCCGGACATCCTCAAGATCCTATTCCGGGGCGGCGACCAAAACGTCAGACTTGTCGAGCGGGTCAGATCAGGGAAACTCATGACTCTCGCGACATACTGGCGACGAGAGTTTGAATCGGGAAAGCAGCCTATAACGCGTGCCGGCAATGGTTACCAAAAGCTCCGTAAGAGCAGCCGAGTTCGAAAGGGTGACGATGAACAGCCTGGGGTCTCGGCGGCGTACCTCCAGGGATTGCCCGAGATCGCGGCCCGATCGCTTGACCGCGTACTGATCGACGTCGACAAGCTCCCACAGTTCTCCCTCCTGCGTATTCATGATCCGCGATCGCCGTCCTTGTTTGAAGGGCCGCTACTCGTCGTACATGAGTCCCCCCCAGCCGCGCAGAGCAGGATCAGGGTGGGGATTGTCGCGCACGATGTTGTCTATAACCAGAGTTACTACGGGTACGGGGCAAAATCCCATCCGGATGCCCTGCGGCTTCTCCGCTTCATGGCGCTGATCGTCGGCAGCAAGCCTGCCCTGTGGCTCGCGCTCCTGACTAGTGGCAAATTTGGATTCGAGCGCGATACAATCGAGAAGTCGACAATCGATCAAATCTTGGTTCCGGACTACGACGCCATCGACGAAGCCGAAAGAGCCCGTGCGGACGAGCTATTCACGCGGCTGGTAAAAGCGAACGATACTGCCGGATGGGCCGAGGTCGATGCCTGGGTCAGCCATCTCTACGGGCTGCATCGGGAGGATATACGCTTGGTCGATGACACACTGCGCTTCAACTTGCCCTTCGCGTTAAACCGCAGAGCGGCCCAGAAGAGGCCGACCGACCAAGAAGTCAGGACCTTCGGGGATGTCCTGCAATCGGAGCTACGACCGTGGGGGGAACGGAAGGGACAAATTATTCGGGTTTCTTTCGTGCCTGCTCGAAGCGCGTCGCCGTGGCGGGCACTTCAGGTACACGTGACGCCGGTCGGCCAAGCGTTGGAGCAACGGCAAGACGGAAATTTGGCTGCGCTGGTTCACGCCGCAGACCGCCTCGCGGCGACGCAGTTGATCTACCGCGACCCTGCGGCGGAGTGTCTTTGGGTGGAACGCCTCGATCAGGCGAGATACTGGAGCGAGGCGCAGGCCCGCTCGCTTGCCCGTCAGGTCATGTGGGAGCACGTCGATTTGCTGACCGGGCGACGGAACTAATGGCGGGCGAGGTCAGGCAGCATCGGCCGCCAAGCCAAATCGAGGTGCTCGGGAAGGGGCTTCGCCTTCCGCTTCCGGCGATTGACCGAGAGCATATTGAGGTGATCTTGGAAATAATCCAGTACGCGTTCTCGGACATCTCCCAGGACTATCCGGATGTGTTGCGGGCGGGGCAAGAGCGGGATATCAACCACCTAATGGTGGGGCGCTTGTGCACGATGCTTCGGCCAAGTGACCTGCGGACTTTCAGCGACGATGCCCCTTTGCTCGTACTCTGGCGCCAGCTCGCCGACACCGTCGCGCGCGGTAGCGAGGCGGTGAGCCACGACGCGGAGCACCTGGAGTTGCGGCCTGATCTAAACGTGTACCTGACACGCGGTCATCCTAATTTCCCACTCAAGATCGAGTGCAAGCTAATCGACGCGGCCAACCGCAAACCCGCCAAGCTCTACTGCGACTGCGGCATCGTGAGATTTCTTGCCGGAGATTATGGCTGGGGCACCAGAGAGGGCATTATGCTAGCCTACGTGCGCGACGGCAGCTCGATCTCATCCGCGCTCGCACCCCTGCTTGGCACGGTGACCGGGCCAAACATGTACGACTTGGAGCAGGCGCTGGCTCCGATCGGCCCAAAACCCCCGGACCTCGCCCACTCCCGTCATTGGCGCCGCTTCAAGTACCCCGGGCGTCCCCTCGCGGAGAGCGAGCCTGGACCGATCGCGCTGTGGCATCTGTGGCTGTCGGTGCCAGCGCTCCTATCCTCCTCGGCAGCAGAGTCCACATAGGAAATTCACATGCGCCTCGGGTCAATATTTCTGGTGAAGGATTATGACCGCGGTCACTGATTTTTCACTACCAGATCCTGCATGCCGAAGCGGTCGATCAGCTGCATGGCCCATTTCCAGCAGTAGCTGTTTTCATGCTGCCGGCCCGGGCTGCGCAGGATTTTTGGCAACCGTATGCACGTGCAGCTGAGACTGAGACCGGCTAGATTGGTATTCCAGCTGCCGCTGTTGTCGACTAGGCCATCAAGCAAAGCCTTGACGTTCTCCTCAATGGTTCCGAATGATACGCCCTCTCTATAGGTCAGCAGCAGGCTGGACAGCTTGTAGCCACCAGAGTGATCGACCTCAATGAGTACCATCGGAGATCGGTGAGGCGGATGGAACAGGGCGATCAGGCAAGGCCGCCGGTGCTCTCCAGTCGCCGAGAAGGCCCGCCCTTCCTTCAGCACATAGAGCGATGTCGCGACTGCCACGGTCGGCAGTTTGCGCTGCATGAACTGGATCGTCTTAAGTAAGGGAGTCAACTCCCCGACGAAGCTCGAGTCGGCTGGCTCCAGCATACGAAACTCTACCGGTGGAAGTACATGGCCTGCCCCGTCATCGGCGACGCTGGCCATGATCCGGACCCGTCGCCGGACGACGGCGCTTGGCTCCGGCTCTTCATTATAGGAGAGTGTTCGACGACTGCCCCCATCGCGCCCTCCGGATCCCGGGCCGTTGGTCGGGATCCTGTCGGCGGCGATTTTCATCACCTCGATTTTCCGACTGAAGCCGACGAGCTTGGACGGTGCCGGTATCGCAGCCTGATTGACGTCGATCCGGCTTCCCAGCGAGTGATCGTCGACGACGTAGTCGCGAATCTCCTTTGGCTTTGCATCGCCATCCGACGCTCTTTCCTTCTCCGTCTCTTTCCGGCCAGGCCGAAAACGTTCTGTTCCGCGGATTGAAGGGTGTGAATAGCACACGACACCGCAAGGATGGGGCCTGCCTGCGATATGCAGGATTTCCAAGACGAGAGCGGAATTCCGCTTTTGTTCCCAGACAACCTTCCACTTGCAATTGAGTAGCCGGGGCGGACGAAAGGTCACATAGGACCGGCCCACGGACAGAGCTGCAACGCTGTCCCATGAGTGGCGTGCGTCGGGGTCAATAGCGATCCATGCGAACTCTGCCACGAAGCTCTTCGTGAGGGCGCTGACCGGCATTTTCCTGGTGAATTGGAGGTGAAGCCTTTCGTAGATCCCAGGCTGCTCGGGCCGGAAGAGCTCCATGATGGCACCCGGCTGCATCAGCGCGTTCGCCAGAGTCTTGTTATGGAGGAACAGGTAACGAACCAGCTCGACCGCCGGGACGAGGACATCCAGATCATCAATCCGATAGCGGAGCAGGCGCTGCACTCCCCTCGTGACACCCTCAACCATGAAAAGATCGGGAGGTATCCGGTCGGATGCGACCTCTTCATACTCATTCGCTCGCGGTAATGTGAACTCGCCGATAGTTCCGTGTAAAGTGGTGACTGCTGGATCTCCTGCGCGGAAACATTGTCCAAGCTTCAGGATGGGCAGAAGCCCAAGTGGGAGGAGGTGCGCTTTTATCCTTCCCGAACCGATTCCCCTCGTGACGACGCGGACGAGCCAGCCCCGTTCGGCGTCCTCGACAAATCCAGCGAACCAGACCAATTCCAGATCTTCTCCTTCATCGACGAAGGCCTTGATCAGTGGCACGGCGTAACGGGGCGATCGGTGCAATCGAACATGCGCAGCATCCGCTCCGCCCGATCAGACCCTTTGGACGATATTCCGGTGAGGCGGCGGCCTTTCCCCGCAGGAGCAGGAGAGTTGGCACTTTCGAACTGCACCCGGGCCCACGCGCTCCGTCGCATCTGAAATCTCTCTATTGATTTCGTAAGCGCCTCAACCAGGGCTGCCGGAAGAGGCAGCTTGCTACGCGCTTCTCGATCCAACCGCGGGCGTCAATCAGCGGCATGAGACAGACGGATCGTTCGTGGGAGTAACGGATACGAGAGCTTGCCGGACCGCCGCCGAGGTACGGCTCGGCAGCTTGGCGAGACGGTGGACCTTCCAAGCTGACGCGGATCCTTCAGAGCCCTCCAGGGCCTCCTTAGCCCACGCGATGCGGCGCAGTTGAAAGGTCTCGACGCTCTCTACGGCGTACGCCAGCACGGCCAGCGTTTTGGGCAGCTTCCGCCGCCGTTTTTCGATCCAACCGGAACGGCCAAGCCGTCGCTCCAATTCAGCGAGCGTGATTCGCACCGGCGGGCTCAAGTAGCGGACTAGCTCGGCCGATTCCCGCAAAGCCGTTGCCAGGTTATGATCGACGGCCGCCCAATCTACGCGGATGGCGGGAAGGGAGCGTGTTAAGGTTGCTGGCGAATGGACGTCTAGCCAAACCCGGTCATGACGATAGAGCCAGATATGTTCGGCTGGAAGTTGGCGGGCAAGGCCTTTGCGGCCGAGTTGCGGCTCCTGCCGCTGAAGCTCCAGCCAACGCTCGCGGATCGAAGGCCTCGGATCATCCTTTGGTGCGGCTCGTGAACGGGCGAGTGGACGCCATGGCGTGTCGAGGCTGAGTTTCGCCACGTGCAGACGGATGGTGTTTGTGTCGACAGCCAACGCCCGTGCGGTCGCGCGCAGCCCAGCACCTTGGCTCACGAGATCACGTAGCCGATTTTTGAATTCAGTGGTTGCGACGATCCGTCGGAGAGTTGGGCGCACGATTTCGGGCAGTGGAGTGCATCGATCGAGCAACAGGCTGAATAGGATGTGGTGCAGCGGATGGAAGGCGTGGCCGTGTTTGCGCACGATCGATGTCAGCCATGCAGTGTCCTGCAACTCCGGCAGCATCGAGTGTGTCGACGCAAACACGGCCACGAAGGTCGCGTGTAGCCGCCGCTGGTCGACGCGCCCACTCGCCGAGGCGAGTTGGCGGTCGATCATGGCATTGCGGTACTGGGCGGTCAGATCGGCCGGGTCCACGCCTTGCGGTTGGCGATTAAGCAACACGGCGCTGCGCATGGCGATTTCAACCAAAATGGTCCCGCACCCACCGTGATCCACACAGGCGGGCGACGCGAATTTGGACCGGCAGGTCTGCTCGTCGGCGGCGATGAACTCGTGCTGGTGTCCGAGGCCAGGGACTACGCTGCTGTCTACTAATGGCACCTTATGGTCGGGACAGACCGCTACGCCGGGGAGTTGATGGGCACGGCGCCAGAAGCGTTCACCCCAGCGAGTGAGGGCTTCGGTGTGGCAGGTTGGGCAGTAGCGCAAGGCTGTAGGGGCGGCAACTGTGCTGGCCGTGATACCGAGGTGCATATGAATGCTGCCGGCCCGGCCGCCGATCAGGGCCGAATGGACACTTGCCACCACCATTGGCGGCTGGAACGCAACGTAGTACGGGAATAGCGTGAATTCAGCGGCTAGCCGTTCCGGCGTGAGTCGTCGATCAGGCGGAAGATGAGAGCTCAGCGCCGCGAGATGCCCCGGCAGATCCACTGTTGCCCGTACATTCCGGCTTCCAAAGAGATCCTCAAGTGTCTGCTTTGGGCTGGTGGAGCAAGTGTGGCGGTGGTAGCGGGCGAGCAAGCTGTAGAGCAACTCATCGGGATAAGGTGCGGGAAAATAGGGAAGTATCACCGGAACTCCTTAGACCGCGATGTCCCACAACGGCGGCTTGATGGCGCCGGCGGTCAGAAGCGCGTCGTACGCAGATGCGCCCGCTGACGCGTCGGCGGAGACGATTACACGCAGGTCGGCGGGGGTAAGGGGCATTAGGATCTTCTCCTGGCGTCGTCGAGCCTTGACCGGCTTCACCTCTGGCCCACGCTCGCGGAGCTTCGCGGCGATTATCGCGACCAGGTCGAGAGCGCCGAGGCCCGGGTTTTCCATCCTAGCCTGACTCAGCAGAACTTTAGCGACGTCGCGACCGAGACCAAGCGCTTCCAGGGAAGCCAAGATGGCATCATCTCCATCCTTAGCGGGGGAAGTGGGCGAAGGGTATGGTGGTTCCGCCGCCGTCCCGGCTGAATCGGACGACAGTCGCATCATCGCTTTTTGGAAGGCCTGAAACACGTAATTGTCCAGAGGCTGGAGGTCGTCGTACTTCTGCAAGGCTGCGAGGTCATTCCGCTTCAGCGCGGTGATCATCGGGGCCAAGAGGCGGAACGCATCGGCGGCGACATGCTTAAACAGGCCGACGGTCAGTCGCTCGCCTCTGTCCCGGCCGGTGAGGGCATTGAGCTGGATGGCCTGAAGCTGCGTCAGCATGTAGAGTTTGACGACCAGATCGACAATGCCCTGGCTTTCCTCGTACAAGACGCGGCGCAGGTCGTTGGTCAACGGTGTTGGCTCGCGCGTCCATTGATAGCACCACATCCGGTCGATGAAGTGATTCCATGTGGCATCATCAGCATGCCGTTCCCAGATCAGGCTTCCCAGCCCGCTGGCCCGCCGCGCCTGCCGGAAGGCACCCTGCAACAGCGGCAAGGCCGCCGGAGTGCCGATGATCATCACTGGAATGCCGATGGTGTTCACCAGCGCTACCAGGAAGTTCAGCAAATCGTCACGGCTGGCGCCGGGTCCCCGCATGAGATGCTGGATTTCGTCGATGACCAGCAAGCCTAGAGCGTGTCGGTCAGCCACCTCCGCCATGTGCACGACCATGGTGTCGACGGACAGCCGGCTGGACCCGTAGCGCGTCTCATTGCGGGTGTGGAGCAGCTTGTCGATTTCGTGGAAGAAGCTGGTGCAGAGTTGCTTGACCGATCCCTTATGCGGACATTCAAGTTTCAGCCAAACTACCTGCTCCAGGCTGAACGGCTCCTGGTGATGAATGATCTTCGGATAGAGATGCAGGATGCGCTCGACGCTCTTGGTCTTGCCAATGCCGGAGCAGCCTATCAAACTGAAGCCCGATGCGGTGACTTCGACGGGATGGACGGCGGCGGACAAATCTTTCTTCAGCACCCGCTCGTGGTTGTTGTGTAGTCGGTATAGGTAATCGGTAGTGGTAGGGTTGCGGCCGACGTAACCCTGCCGCAATAGCGCGGACAGCCGGACTTCCAGTTGCAGATGACGTTCCATTGGCACGAAGTAGCGTCCCAATCGCAGTAGGCAGTGGCAGCGCAGATGGGAAGGGTATTGCCGTTCCTCGTCCCGATGAATCGGCAGGCTGGTCAGGACCCGCAAGGCGTCTGGGATCGACAGGACCGGCGGCAAGCGGTTGATGAAAGAATTGCCGAAGTATTCCGGCAGCTCCGGGAGGTCAGCGTTGTCCTTGGTCATCTTCGTCTCGCTCTCTGAACCGGTGAAGGATGTCCGCGATGCTGGGGAGGCTGTAATCCTCCCCCACTGCTGGGTTTGGCGTGAACGGGACCACCTTGCCATCAGCTTGATCGTTGGCTTCTGGAGCAAAACGGAAAGCCTCCCGACCCTGATTTGACCGCCGTTCGTCGCGCCGATTATCACGAATACCTTGAATTTTCTGAGCTGCGGTTTCCGGCGTGTCCGTGGAGGCATCCTTCATGGCTTGTGCCTCGGCGACAACGCCTTCAATCGCATCCGTCAGATTGATCCGGCCGCCGAGATCCTGTCGACGGTTTTCCCGATCGATACGGTAATCCTCCTGCCGCATCTGGTCGATTTCCCACAGCGTTTTTCCCTGACAGGGACGACTGCGGTCAGTCAAATTGCATGGAATGAACCGGGCCGGGCTGGTCTCGTCGTGAAAATAAATTTCATCGAGACAACGTGGCTCGTAAGAAACGCGTACTGTCCAAGTGCCACGTTGGCGTGCCCGTTCGAACCAATGTTCCTCAATTGCTTTTCGGCAACTGAAAAAGCAGCCGTAGAAGCGGATACCCTGTGCCGTGACGATTGCCTCGGCGGACGGCAATAGACTCAATCTCACGAGATCGGGAGGAAAGGAGCGCAACGTTCCGCTTCGCCGCATTGTTCCCCATTCCCATAAGTCGATGGCTATCGCCGGCACGCCCTCGGCGATCATTTCCGGCAGCTTGTCGTAGCCTCGAATAACGTGGTGATTGTTGTAGTACAGGATGCAGTGAATGATGATCCTCGTGAACTGATCGATGTCCAGCAGGCTATCGAGGCGGTAGTCGCGGCCACCGCGCTCCTGAAAGTCCTCTGAA
>JAKAXS010000086.1 GCA_021816505.1 Pseudomonadota bacterium | reverse complement strand
TGAGCGCCGGATCGGCGCCCGCGCGCAGCAGCAGGCCGATCATTGGTGCATTGTTGTGGCCGGCAGCGATCATCAGCGCCGTCACGCCGTGTTGCGTCACTGCATTGACGTCGGCGCCCTTCTTGATCAGTTCGTCGGCGAGGACCGACGGCGCCGGGCCTTGCGTCACGTGCGATTGGCGGGTCTGCGCCGTGAGCTGCGTGGCGACCGCCATGAGCGGTGTTATGCCATCTGCCCCGGCTGGAAGGTTCACGTTCGCGCCACGGTCGATCAAGGCCTTGGCGGCGTAGTAACGGCCGTCCGACAGCGATTGAACGAGCGGCGTGATGCCGTTCTTGTCCTTCGCGTCGGCGTTGGCGCCGAGTTTGACGAGCGTCTCGATTGTGGGCACGTGATTGCGCGCGGCCGCGTAGAAGATCGGCGCGTAGCCGTCTGCGTCCGGTGCGTTGACATCGGCTTTGTGCTTCGCCAGCAGCTCCACCAGCGGCCCGTTGCGATTGCGCGCCGCGCTGTGCAGCGGAGCATATCCATTGCTGTCGCGATAACTGACGTCGGCACCCTTCTCGATCAACAGCGCCACGCGATGTGCGTCATTGCCGATGATGGCATTGCCAAGTTCGTCGTTGAGATCAGCGCCGTCGTTCAGCCAGGCCGTAACACGCTCGTCGGTCACGATCTGGTCGGCGGTTGCCTGTTCGGTATGGGCCAGCCGTGCCGACTGCTTCAGGTAGCGATCCTCGGCGTGGGCAAGGCCGCGCAGCTTCTCGTAGTAGGTGCCGTGCGAAGGCAGGTCGCCCTGCACCGTGCACCGGCTGCACTCCACGAGCGGCACCCCGTAGTCCGCGAGGATCTTGGCGATCTCGTCCTTGTTGCGATCGAGTGCCCAGTCGATCATGTACTTCAGCAGCACGTTGGTCTGCCGCATGCCGATGGCGAGTTCAAACTCCATCGGCACCTTGTCTTCCATCATGTTCACGGGACGAATGGTGAGCGGCTCTCCCTTCATCTTCGGCAGCCAGCCGGCGAACGGGCCCCACACGGCCGCGACATCGAGTTGCTTGTCGATGACCTTCTGCACCTGGCGCCAGGGCTGTTCTTCAGGGCGCAGATCCGCCATGTGCGAGATGACGTGCAATTCCATGTTGTCTTCGCCGCAGCCGCGCCGGCTGAACGCCTCGCGCATGCCGGAGTGCTGGTAGACGCCGATCTTGAGTTCCTTCAGTTTCGGATCGTCGAGGCTCTTGAAGTCAAAACCGCTGTCGTTGCGCCAAGCCATGACATATGTCGAGCGATAGATCGGGTTGGTCGTCAGGATGCTCTGCAGACCGCCGACCGGCATGTCCATGAGGATGTCGCACTCGTCGTTGGCGAAGGTCTGCCGCGTCACGCCGCGCTCAAGATACGGACGCCAGAAAAAGGTGGCTTCGCCGCCCATTGATTTCGCGAGAAGCCTGGCGATCTTGTTCTGGTACCCCTCCTCCTTGTCGTTTGACATGGGCATGTTGCCGGGGTCCGCGCACACGCGAATGCGCTTCAGTGTGGCGGTGCGTGCCTCCTGCTTGGCAGCCGTGTGCTCGGCCTGCGTCAGGTCATCGAAGTTCTTGTTCTTCGTGTAATCCCGAAGCTTCGATGACTGCTGCTGGGCGGTTGCCGACATGGTGCCCGCAGCGCAGACGAGCGCCACAAGCAGAAAGCGGATTGGTGCGAGAGGCAATTGCAGACCCTTCCGAGTTTGGTGGTGATAGATCGTCGACATCACCCTCTCCCCATCACGTGCAGGGATGGGGAGAGGGAACACTCAACGGCGAAACGCCCGGGACCTCTCGGCACCAGGCGTTTGCCGGTTTTGTCACACGTCCATCAATCGAAGAGACGGAACGTGTAGAGGTTTGCACCCGGCGGGATCGACGGCAGGTTGGCAGCTTTCGCCATTGCCGTTGCACCGATCGCACCGAACTTGTCGTTCATGTCGAGGCCAGCGGTGACAGGCAGGCCGATCCAGCCGCCGATGCCGGCGAACACGGAGACGTACTGCTTACCCTTGACCTTGTAGGTGATCGGATTGCCGATGATGCCGGAGGACAGCTTGCGCTCCCAGAGCACCTTGCCCGACTTGCGGTCGACGGCACGGAAGTCACCACCGAGCGAGCCGTAGAACACCAGGCCGCCGTCGGTCACCAGAGCGCCACCCCAGTTCGGGAACGGATCGGGGATTTCCCAATCGGCCTTACCGGTCACGACGTCGAACTTCTTGAACTTGCCGGTGATGCCGGGCTTCTCGGGATACATGTACACGTTGGCGAACACGTAGACCGTGCCCTGCTGCGTGTGCGTGCGCTCCTGAGGTTCGTCCTCCATGCACCAGTTGTTCGTGGGGCAGTAGTACTTGGTCGGCTCCTTCGGATCGTGCGCGCAGGGCTGCTGGTCCTTGCCGCCCATTGCGGACGGGCAAACCGGCGTGTTGCGGCCGACTTCGAATGGCGAGTGTTCGCGCACCTTGACCGGACGGCCGGTCTTGAGGTCCACCTTCTCGGCCCAGTCCACGGTCACGAACTTGTGGGCGCGCAGCAGCGTGCCGTTCGTGCGGTCGTGAACGTAAGCGAAGCCGTTACGGTCGAAGTGAACGAGCGTCTTGTACTTCTTGCCGTCGATTTCCATCTCCGACAGGATGTTCTCGTTCACGCCGTCGTAGTCCCACTGGTCGAACGGCGTCATCTGGTAGGCCCAGACAACTTCGCCAGTGTCCACCTTGCGCGCGAACGTCGTCATCGACCACTTGTTGTCGTAGGTGCCGTCGTTGCACTTGTCGTGGGTCAGGTCTGCGCCCTTGTAGCCGCAGCGATAGCTGGGGCTCCAGTGGCCGGGGTTGCCGGTCGACCAGAAGATCATCTTGAGCTCGGGGTCATAGCTGCCCCATGCCCAATATGCGCCGCCGCCGATCTGCCATTCGCCTTCCTTGTGGTCACCGACCGGACCCGGATACGACGAGATGCCGATATCCTTGCCAGCCGTGCCGAAGTGAGGGTTGGCCTTGTTCGATTCCGGCGTCAGGCAAACATCCTTGTCGGAACCGGTGGCGTGGCACTTCCACACTTCCTTGCCGGTTTCGACGTCGTATGCCGTCAGTCGGCCGCGGGCCGCGAACTCGTCACCGCCGAAGCCGCCGATCACCAGGTTCTCGGCGATCAGTGTCGGGCCGGAGTGGGTTTCGCCCTTCTCCGGATAGGCGTGCTTGACGACCCAGACTTCTTTACCCGTCGAGGCATCGAGCGCGATGATGAAGCCGTCGAGGGTATGATAGATCAGCTTGCCTTTGACGTAGTTGACGCCGCGGTGGATCGTATCGCAGCAGGCGCGCGGAATGGCCGACTCGTCGCGGTCCGTCGTCTTGACGTAGTTCCAGACTTGCTTCGGCTTGTCCGGATCGGTGAGATCCAGCGCCTGCACCACGTTGCAGCGGGCCATGTCGGGGCAGCCGGACGAGAAGAACATCATCGGCTTACCGTCATGCTCGACGACGACCGGCTGGCCTTCCTGGCCGCGCGTCGAGTTCATCGACTGCGTCCAGATCATCTGCATCTTGCCGACGGTATCCGTGTTGATGTCTTTCAACTTGGAATGACGCGTCAGCTGGTTGTCGCGGCCGGGCGCGGGCCACAGGTTTTCATTTTTCGCCCTTTCTTCAATCTCGGCGTTGGCGAGCACGGGCGTGCTCACGCCGAGCGAGGCAACCATCAGGCTGCCTGCAAGCATTAGGAGTTTCCGGTTCATGCCGTTTCCTCATTGGCTCTTGTCCGGCTGCGAAGGCGCACGCGCAATAAATCGCCGTGCCCCGGACGCAAGGTGGGACAATTGCAGGTGAACGATACGTTTCTTGGTGTTGCCGGCGCGACGCTCACGAGCCGGGATTGGTCGATACTGCGGCGAGCGGTTCAGCCGTCGGGAGAGCAGAGAGGAAGCTCATGCGATCCTGAAGGCGAACCGTGCCGCAGTGAGGGGGAGGCTATGTCCGGCACCTCCGTCACGCCACAGGAGTAGCTCCCGATCTACCTGCCAATTTTTCCCGATAACAAACTTTTGAATCCGGGAAGACTTTTCTCATGTTGGCGAACTCCGATGCGGAGCGCGCGTGCGTCGTGGCAGCCATCAATCAGGATAATTGCGCAAAGCATTTGCCAACGCTTGGCGTGACGCGCGAGCTATAACATTGTAACAACTGGCATTGACCGGCAGACGAGCTTTGCGCGGGCGCATCGGCAGCAACAGCGTTAACCGTGACAACCACATCGAGCGAAAATTTGCAGATGGCTGCAGCCGAATTCGGGCCACCATCCGACGTCGCGACGAAAGCGTTGTCGTGGTGGTCGCGCCTGCCTATCCGCGCGCAGCTGCTCATCGCCATCGCCATCGTCTGTATGATCGCCGCCATCATATCGAGCGTGCTGGCTGTGTTTCGCGCGCACGATCGCGCACGCGTGGAAACGCAGGCGACCCTGCAGATTGCCGAACGCTTGATCTCCGAGACGGTGCGCGGCCTGCCGCAGAACACGCCGCCGGAACTGGTGCTGGGCTACGTCTCGCAGCAGCTGCGCTACTTCCGCCACGTGCGCACGTCCTTCACGAACGCCGCAGGCCACACGTCTCTCGTGCTGCCGCCGCTGGATAGTGGGGACGGCGATGGAGAGCGCGCACCGGCCTGGTTCGAACGCCTGGTCTACGGCACGCCCGACGAGCGGACCGTGCCGGTCACGCTGGCTGGACAGGAGGTCGGCACCTTCACGGTCACGGGAGAACCTGCCGACGAGATCGCCGAAGTGTGGGACGACCTGTCCGAAGTCTCGCTCGTCGCCGGCATCGTCGTCAGCCTGATGTTCGCCATGCTCTACTGGGTTCTGGGCCGCGTGCTCGATCCTCTCAACACGCTCAGTTCCGGCTTGCAGGAGCTGGAAGCGGGCCACTACGCAGCGCGCGTCGAAATTCCGCGTGTGAAGGAACTGGAACCGATCGCCAGCCACTTCAATGCGCTGGCCGGCGCACTGGACTCCGCGCGCGCGGAGAACCGCGAGCTGCTCGGCCATCTCATCACCGTGCAGGAAGACGAACGCCGCCAGATCGCAACCGAGCTGCACGACGAAGCCGGTCCCTGCCTGTTCGGCATCACAGCGAATGCCGGCTCGATCCTGACCATGGTGAAGGGCGCCGATGATACGGTGAAAGGCAAGGTGACCGAACGCGTCACCGCCATCCTCGACAGCGCGGAGCGCTTGAAGTCGCTCAATCGCGGCCGCCTGAAGACGCTGCGCCCCATCGCCATCGGTCGGGTCTCGCTGGAAGAGCTTCTGTCCGATCTCGTCGCCGAGTTCGAGAAGCGCTATCCGGATGTGAATTTCTTCCTGGCCATCGAACCGATCGCGCCGCGTTACGGCGAAGCGATCGAACTCACCACCTATCGCTGTCTCCAGCAGGGCCTCACGAACGCATTGCAGCACGGTGGTGCGCACAATATCGATGCCGGCCTGCTGCTGCGCGGGCCGGACCCGAGCACGCCCTCCCGCCGCAGCGAACTGGTGTTGACGATGACCGATGACGGCACCGGCATCCCCGAACGCACGCCCGTCGGCTTCGGCCTGTCCGCCATGCGCGAGCGCGTCATCGCCGTCGACGGCACATGCACCATCACCCACGCGGAACCGCGCGGCACCACCATCACGATCACCATCCCCGTGCCGGAAGGCGGCGCGCTTCAACCACGTGGCGTATTGACCAGCGAAAGCCAGACATCATGACCAGTGTCCTCGTCATCGACGATCATCCCATCGTGCTGCAGGGCTGCCGCCAGCTCTTGCAGGACGCCGGCGCAAGCACGATCCATCAGTCGGCAACGCTGTCGCGCGGCTTCCGCCTCTATCGCCAAGAGAAGCCGAGCATGCTCATCGTCGATCTGGCGCTGAAGTCCGGCGCGCTGGGCGGCATCTCCTTTATCCGCCGCCTGCGCCGCTGCGACCGCGACATCCCGATCCTGGTCTTCTCCATGCACCGCGATCCCGTCGTCGTTTCGCGCGCCATCGAGGCCGGCGCCACCGGCTACATCCTGAAAGACACGCCGTTCGACGAGTTCGCCCGCGCCTTCGATCGCGTGCGCCAGGGCAAACGCTACCTGTCGAGCGATCTGGCTTCCGACGTCGTGTTCATGGAAGCGCGCGGCTCCTCCAACCCGCTCAAGGTGCTGACGGCGCGCGAGCTGCAGACGTTGTCTCTGCTGGCAGACGGCAAGCCCTATAGCGCCATCGCCGACGAACTGCGCGTCAGCTACAAGACGGTCGCCAACACGTGCTCGCTGCTGAAGACGAAGCTGCGCGTCGGCTCACTGCCGGAGTTAATGCGGCTGGCGATCCAACACCTGCCGGGCGTCGTCGGCAACGTGCGCGGCTAGAGTCTGATCGTTCGAGACACGAGCATTTCTGCTCGCGTCGAGGACGTGGATCAGACTCTCAAAGCTCTAGTTGCCCCGCTGCCAGAACGCAAAATGACTGCGCTTGCGTGGCGGGTTATTCGCCGTCGCGACGGCGGTGATCAAGTTGGCCGCGCCGCGCACGACGCGGCGGTTCACCCAGTATCCCGTATGCGCGCGATAGGCGACGGCCGGTGCGAGCACCGGCAGCAGCCGCGCGATGGCCCGGCGCCACCACCCTTCGGCCGCAACCTCGATATCGCTGATGCGCGCCTCCTTGGCATAGGCGGCATTGAGCGGCTTCAGCGGATAGCCCAGCAAGTCGTAGCGGCTGTAGAAGTTGAGCCAGCGCACCCGATCCAGCGTCGCGTCGTCCAGCGCGGCGCCGGGAAACGCCGGCCGCTCCGTGTCGTTGCGCGACGTCGTGATCGGCATCACGCGGTCCGGCCCAAACGTGAACGTGAAGAGCGGCATGTTGGTGCCCATCATCACGATGCCGGCCAGCGTATCGAGCCGCCGGAACGGCGATCCGCCCGCTAGGTACTCGGCGAACTTCGCCGCGTCCTCGTCCTCTTTGGCCGCGCGGCCATCGCCCCACTGCTTGACCGTGTTGATGTCCCAGACGAACGACGAGATGATGTGGCAGCCCAGCGAATGCCCGATGAACACCAGCGGCCTGTCCGGCATGTTCTGGCCGTCGAGTTCGTCCAGCACCGCCCGCACGTCGGATTGGATCTGGTAGTAGGCCGAGTTCTTGACGCTGCGCGTCTTCTGGTAGGCGGCCGCGTCACCTAGCCCCTGCACCACCAGCAGCCGGTAGGCATTCTGCTCGAACAGCCCCTGCGCCTGCGCCGCATCGAGATACTGCTTCTGCCGCTCCCGCACCCGTCCGGCCCAGAACACTGACCGGAAGGTCACGTGTTCTCGCACTTCCTTCGGCAGCGCCGCCTCGACCGCCGCCTGCATGCGCGCGTGATAGTCCGGCTCGAGCGTATGAATGCCATGCACGAACACGACGGCAACAGGCTGGGTCACGAGACGGTCTCCGGTGACCTGAGTTACTCGTCGTCGCCGCCTTCGTCTTCGGCGGGGGCTTGGCCGGCTTCTTCCTTTTCGCGCTGGCGCTCGCGTTCGCGGGCGGCTTCGCGTTCCTTCTCGCGTTCCTTCGCCTTCTCGCGATCCTTCGCGGCGTTGGCGAGGCGCATGTCGAGGTAGCCGCCGACAACCTTGTCCAGGTCGTCGATCTTGTTTTCGAAGAAGTGGTTCGCGCCCGGCACCACTTCATGGTCGATCTTGATGCCGCGCTGCGTTTTCAGCTTGCCGCACAACTCCGCCACCGAAGCCGTGGGGACAACGCGATCCTTGTCGCCGTTGATCATCAGGCCGGACGACGGGCACGGGGCGAGGAACGAGAAGTCGTAAAGGTTCGACGGCGGCGCGACGCAGATGAAGCCATCCACTTCAGGCCGGCGCATCAGCAGCTGCATGGCGATCCACGTGCCGAACGACACGCCGGCGATCCAGCAGAACTTCGCGTCGGGCTTCACCAGCTGCAGCCAGTCGAGGCAGCTTGCAGCGTCGGCGAGTTCGCCGGGGCCGCCATCCCAGAAGCCCTGGCTGCGGCCGACGCCGCGGAAGTTGAAGCGCAGAACCGAAAAACCACGCTGCACGAACGTGTAGTACAGGCTGTAGACCACCTGATTGTTCATCGTTCCGCCGAACTGCGGATGCGGATGCAGGATTAGAGCAATGGGGCTGTCGGACGCCGCTTCGTGGTGATACCGGGCTTCGATACGGCCTCCCGGCCCATTGATAATCAGTTCGGGCATCTGTCGTCTTTCAAGCTCACGTTTGTTGAGGGGCGAAGCGAAAATTTTTCGCTTCAATGTCAACCGCTTAAGCGGAGATGTCGGATCCAGCTCAAGCCATACTTGACTTGCTCGCTAGGAATTTTCATATTCACTTTAGAATGGTTCGAAAGAAGTCCTGATCCCCGTCTGAAGGGTGGCTGATGACGGGTCAGCCGGTGATGGCCGGGCTTCATAACACGAGAGAGGTGGCCGAACGCAAGCTTTGCGAACGGCCGGATAACTCAAAGACGAGGTCTGTGGCGTCGTGGAATTAAATACTCGCAGTCGATACGCCGTGATGGCGATGACGGATCTGGCGAAGTTCGGCACGGAGGAAGCGATGCCGCTTTCGGCCATCGCCGAACGTCAGCAGATCTCGCTCGCGTACCTGGAGCAGATCTTTCAGCGTTTGCGCCGGGCCGACCTCGTCGAAAGCGTGCGCGGCCGTTCCGGCGGCTATCGCCTCATGCGACCGGCTACGGACATCACCATCGCGCAGATCCTGATCGCGGTGGAAGAAGAGACGCGCATGACGCGCTGCCATGAGGAGAGCCCCGGCTGCCTCGGCGAGAAGCGCTGTCTCACGCACAGTCTGTGGCACGCCCTCGGCGGCCATATCGCCGCGTTCCTCGCGAACGTATCGCTGCAGGAGACGCTGGACGGCATTCCGTCGTCGAAGCTGGCGCGCGGCATCTCGTCGAGCGTGCAGGTGGCGGCTGAATGACGTCAGCGCGCACATATCTCGATTACAACGCCTCCGCGCCGCTGCGGCGCGAAGCG
>JAKAXS010000085.1 GCA_021816505.1 Pseudomonadota bacterium | reverse complement strand
ATCTGTTTTGACTCCTCTGTCATCTGTTCCGGACGGGTAGCTTCGATCTCTGGCACACAGTTAATTTGGTACGGCAGCGCGTTTTCGCAACCGGGCTTAGCGATAAGCCACTGGCGGGGCCGATGCAAATGCTTGTTCTTCTAAAGTCGAAACGCTACTGGTATCGGCAAAATTTCGGCTCCGGGGGGACCCGGCGCCGCGTTCCATAGGGGGGAACATGACGAGTGCTGGAGCCGGAACCGAACCCGGATTGCTCGATCGCGAGCGTATTGTCGCGAAAGCGGGCTTCAATCGCTGGCTGGTTCCGCCCGCGGCGCTGTGTATCCACCTTTGCATCGGCATGGCCTACGGCTTCTCCGTGTTCTGGAAGCCGTTGGAGGGCGCGCTGGTCGGCGCAGACGGCAAGCCGCTCGCCAGCTGTTCGGCCGCGCGGGACTTCTATCAGCAGGTCTCGGACCTGTTGACCCGCTCGCTCACGGCAACGGACTGCAACTGGAACCAGTTCGACCTGGGCTGGATGTACACGTTCTTCTTCGTGCTCCTGGGCGTCTCCGCAGCAGTCTGGGGTCACTGGCTGGAAAGCGCCGGCCCGCGCAAGGCCGGTCTCGTTGCCACGATCTGCTGGTGCGGCGGCCTTCTCATCTCCGCGCTCGGCGTCTACTTGCACCAGCTCTGGCTGCTGTGGCTCGGCTCCGGCGTGATCGGCGGGATCGGTCTTGGCCTCGGCTACATCTCACCGGTGTCCACGCTGATCAAGTGGTTCCCCGACCGCCGCGGCATGGCGACGGGCATGGCCATCATGGGTTTTGGCGGCGGCGCGATGATCGGTTCGCCCCTGGCGACCTTGCTGATGAACCAGTTCAAGACCGCCACCGACCCCGGCGTGACCCAGACGTTCCTGGCGATGGCTGCGATCTACGTCGTGTTCATGCTGATCGGCTCGTTCGGCTACCGCATCCCGCCCCCCGGCTGGAAGCCCGAGGGCTGGACGGCGCCCACCTCAGCGAATGCCATGATCACGTCGAAGCACGTGCATCTCGACAACGCGCACAAGACGCCCCAGTTCTGGCTGCTATGGCTGTTGCTGTGCATGAACGTCTCGGCCGGCATCGGCATCATCGGCGCCGCGTCGCCGATGCTCCAGGAAACGTTCGGCGGCGCACTCGTCGGTGCTCCGCAACTGGGCTTCAACGAGATCAAGCAGGACGGTGCAATGGTGGCCGCTGCAGCGGCGCTCGGCGCCGGCTTCGTCGGGCTGATCTCGCTATTCAACATCTTCGGACGCATCACTTGGGCTTCGTCTTCAGACAAGCTGGGACGCAAGCTGACGTACTCGATTTTCTTTGTCTTGGGCGCGGCGCTCTATGTGCTGGCGGCGTTCGCGGCGGATTGGAAAGTCCTGGCGCTGTTCGTGCTTGCCTTCTGCGTCATCGCGTCGATGTATGGCGGTGGGTTCGCAACGATCCCTGCTTATCTGGCGGACGTGTTTGGAACGCAGTTCGTCGGCGCCATTCACGGTCGCCTGCTGACCGCGTGGTCGGCAGCCGGCATCGCCGGGCCGGTGGTCGTCAATTCGCTCAAGGAAATGCGGGCGAACTCCGGCATTGCGCCGGACCAGATCTACGGGCCCATCTTCTACATTCTCGCGGGCATGCTGGTGGTGGGCTTCGTTGCGAACCTGCTCGTGCGGCCGGTCGATCCCAAGTGGCACATGAGCGACGCCGAGGTCGCGGCCGAGCAAGCGAAACTGCTGCACACGTCGGTGACAACGGTGCAAAGCGGCTCATACGGCATCGGCAAGGGTGGCATAGATGCGAAGGCGGCAGCGTTCTGGCTGCTGGTCGGCGTGCCGCTGGCGTGGGGCATCTGGAATACGTTCGTCAAAGCGCTGACGCTGTTCCAGTAGGGCAGCGGCAGCAGCCGAGCCGTCAGGCCGCGATCAGGTCGCGGACGGCGGCTCGAACGTGTTCCAGCGAAAAGGGTTTGGAAAGCACGGCCACGTGGCCCGTGGCGGCGAGCTTGGCGCGCTCGAGCTCGTCCGCGAAGCCCGACATCATCAGGATGCGCATGGCCGGATTGAGCGCCTGGGCCTTCTTGGCGAGCGAGATGCCGTCGAGGCCCGGCATGTTGACGTCGGTGACGAGAAGATCGGCCTTGAGGCCGGATGTCAGGCTGTCGAGCGCTTCGCTGCCGTCCTGCGCCACTTCGACGATATGACCGTCCGTCTCCAGCGCGCGTTTGACGAGATCGCGCGTGGGCTTGTCGTCGTCGGCCAACAGGATGCGTGCCATGCTCAGTCTCCAGAGACGAGGCGGCCGACGAACGGCAGCTCGCGATAGCGATGCGCTACGTCCATACCATACCCGACGACAAATTCATCGGGACAGTCGAAGGCGCAGAAGTCGGCGTGCACATCCACGGCGCGCGGCAGTCTCTTGTCCAGCAGCACGCAGGTGAGGATCGATTTGGCGCCCCTGGCGGAAATGAGGTCCTTCGCGAACGCCAGGGTGCGGCCTGAATCGAGCACGTCGTCGATCAGCATGACGTTGCGGTTGTCGACGCTCAGATCTAGATCGCGGAGGATTTCGACCTTGCCGGACGAGACCTTGCTTTTCCGGTAGCTCGACAGCGTGAGGAAGTCGACTTCGGGCGCCATGCCGGCCTGATGCATGGCGCGGATCAGATCGGCGGCGAAGACGAAGCTGCCCTTCAACACGGCGACGACGAGCAATTGCTCAATGTTGCGCGCGCTGATCTCCTCGGCCAGATGCCGGATGCGTTCGGCGATCGTTTCCGCGGAGAAAATCACGTCAAGCCCGTTGCTTGCCGTCTCTTCGTGCATGCCGGATCATCCTTCCTTGTGGGAATCGCCACGCGGCCTATGCCTGGGCGCAAAAGTCAGCGGCGAAGTGCCGCCAGCCCCAGCCTACGACATATCCCCGGGGTTTGTGCACACGAGCCTGCCACAATCCTAACAGATTGATCGCGGTTCGCGTTTCTCGCATATAGAGAACATATTGGGCGGCGTGCCGGCGTTTTCCGGCGGGCACGGGGCACCATGAAATCGATGGGGCGGCGACTGTGATACGATTGACGAACGTCGGCTTGAGATACGACCGAGGGCCGGAAGTTCTGTCCGACGTCAATTTCCATTTGAAGCCGGGGTCCTTCCACTTTCTGACCGGGCCCTCAGGCGCGGGCAAGACGTCGCTGCTGCGCCTGCTGTTCATGTCGATCCATCCGACGCGCGGACAGTTGCATATGTTCAGCCAGGACGTCAGCCGCGTTTCGGCGTCGAAGCGCGCCCAGTTGCGACGCCGCGTCGGCATCGTGTTCCAGGATTTCCGGCTGCTCGATCACTTGACCACGTGGCAGAACGTGGCGCTTCCTCTGCGCGTCGTCGACAAGCGGGCGAACATCAACGACGACAAGGAAGACGTGACGGATCTTCTTCAATGGGTCGGTCTCGGCGATCGCATGCATGCTTATCCGTCCGTCTTGTCGGGCGGTGAAAAACAGCGCGCCGCCATCGCGCGCGCGCTCATCCGCAAGCCTGAAATCCTGCTGGCGGACGAGCCGACCGGTAACGTCGACCCGCAAATGGCGCGGCGCCTGTTGCGGCTCTTCATCGAATTGAACCGGCTCGGAACGTCTGTTCTTATCGCGACCCACGATCATCAATTGATGCGGCAGTTCAAAGCGCCGCGACTGGAGCTGCACGACGGGCATGTCCGGATCGTATGACAGAGACGCGCGTTGGGCGGCTCAACGCGGCGCGCCCTTGACGCAGCCGATGGAGCGCTACGACGACTACGATGTGCCGCCGACGCAGACGCGTCAGGGCGAGGCATTCGACACGCTGCGCCATCAGAGCGACTACGCGCAGGACGAGCCGGCGTTCCCGCCGCAGCATGGCGGCAAGAAGCCGGCGCCCGGCTCCGAACTCACCATGAACGCAGCGATCGTGCCGCCCGGTTCTGTGACGGGCCGGTCGCTGACGCTGGTGATCTCGATCATGTGCTTCCTGGCCTGTCTTACGGCAGGCGCCGTATTCATGATTCACCAGTCTGCCGACGCGTGGCTGAAAGACATTGCCAGCGAAGTAACGGTGCAAGTCGAGCCGCCGGACAGCGGCGATAGCGAAAAAATCGTCGGCGACGTGTCGGCATTCCTCAGCAAGGAACGCGGCATCAGCTCTGTGAACGTCCTGAGCGTGGAAGACAGCGCAAAGCTGTTGGAGCCATGGCTCGGCAGCATCGAAACCCTGAAGGCGCTACCCGTTCCGCGGCTGATCGCGCTGGAGCTCGATCGGGCGGCTCCGCCCGATCTCGAGGCGGTCAGGGCCTCGCTCGCCGGCCAGTTCCCGCAGGGCGTGACGCTCGACGACCATCGTGGCTGGCAGCGCCAGATTCGCACCGTGACGCACGGGTTCGCGCTCGGCGGCCTTGGCATTCTTCTGCTGGTGGCCTCGGCGACAACGGCCGTGATCGTGTCGGCGACGCGCAGCGCTCTGTCGTCGAACCGCGAGATCGTGGAAGTGCTGCACTTCGTCGGCGCGACCGACCGCTTCATCGCGCGTGAGTTCGAGAAGCACTTCCTCAGCCTCGGCATTCGCGCGGGGCTGGTGGGCGCGTTGTGCGCGATGGCGACGTTTCTCTTGTTGCCGTTCGTGCTCGGCCTCGTCGGCGGCGGGGCTGTGACGATGGCCGAGTTGCAGCGGCTGGTGGGCGCGGGGTCGCTGGATCTCGCGGGCTACGTGCTGCTGGGCATCGTCGTGATCGTGATTGCCGCGCTGTGCATGCTGACGTCGCGCTTCGGCGTCTATCGCATTCTCAATTCGAAGCAGTAGCTCAAGGGCACGGCTCTATGGCCGGCACCTTGGAGGCCGATCGCGGGCGCGCAAGCTTGGCGACGATAGCGGCCTTGCGGGCGGCGGGGTCGCCATCGCCGATTGCCGCGCCGTGACAGGTGGCGATGGCCGCGCCGAGCGCGATGGCGGCCGCAGCCGGTGTCGGCTCAGTGCCAGCCGGAGGGGCGAATGCCACGTCAGCCGTGGCGGCGACGTCTTCGGGCAGGCTCACGGAAAGTACGTTCGGCAGGCCCAGCGCCGCGGGATAGGCCGGGGCCTGCACGTCCGGCCCGCGGAACGGCACGACGAACAGCAGATCCTTGAAGTGCTGGCGCGCCTTCTCGAACAGGGCCCAGTCTTCCTTCTTTGCGGTCGACTGCAGCACGACGATCGTGCGCACCTCCGTAAATGCCGCGAAGGCGCCAGCCTTCACGACGGCATCGTTCTCATTCGGCGGAATGCGTATGGGGACCAGTTCCACGCCAGGGCTGGCCAGCAGTTGCCTGGCCTGCGCGTTCGAGGTGGCGTCGGTCGAATAGGGGTGGATGTCGTTGTCGACGAAATCCCAGCCGACGATGTTGCCTTCGCCATCGCGTGCCAGGCGCTTGGCAAGCTCAAGATTGGTGTAGTCGATGCCGGCACCGACAAGCGCGACGGGTACGGCCCCGGGATCTTTCTCGGGCGGGACCTTCGGGTCTTGGGCGAATGCGGCGCACGCTGGGGCAACCGCGAGGAACAATGCCGCAAGCCTGAAGATCATCACGCCGGCCTCTTTGCGAGATTGAGGTGTTGGGCGATGAAATCGGCAATGGCGGCGATGTCGTCAAGTGCGAAGCGCGGCAGGCCGCCCGTCTCCGTTTCATGATCTGCCGCGATCGCAATCACGTGCGGATCGCCAGGCGCCAATGGCTCCTTGCTCTTGGATTCGCGACGTCTCAGCTCGATCTTCGGGATGGGTTCGCGCTTGTAGCCCTCTGCGATCACGAGATCGGCGGGGGACAGCCGCGCCAGCATCGCCGCGAACGACGGCTCCGGCTCATCACGCAGTTCATGCACGATGGCCCAGCGTCCGCCGGAGACGATGGCGACTTCGCGCGCGCCGGCCCGGCGATGGCGCGCGCTGTCGGTTTCGCCCTCGTCGATCTGGAAATCATGATGAGCGTGCTTGATCGTGGCGACCCTGAAGCCACGGCGCGTGAACTCCTCGATCAGGCGCACGGTCAACGTGGTCTTGCCGGAGTTCTTCCAGCCGGCAATGCCGATTACGGGTGACTTCATCCCACCGAGGATTGCAGGATGCGGCGGGCGGAGTCCAGTTCTTCGGGCGTGTTGACGTTGAACATCGGATCGACGGATTGCCCGTTGACCTGGGTCTCGGGCACGATCGCAAGCCGCGCGCCTTGCTCGACGACGAAGGCCATCATTTCGCGCCGGCCTTCGGCCAGTGCCGTCCTGATGCTGTCGGCGATGGTCAACGGCCACAGGGAAATGGTGGGATGCACATGCGCGTGCGACACCGCGCAGACCAGAGGCGCACCGCTGGCACTCAGACGCTTCACGAGATCCGGCGGGATGAACGGGGCGTCCGTGGAAACGGTGACGAAGGCGCGCAGTCCGGGCTGGGCCTTCGCCCATTCGATGCCGGCCAGAACGCCGGCCAGCGGGCCTTCGCGCGTTGGCGTGGCATCAGGGAAAACCGGCAGGTTGAATTGGGCGAAACGGGCGGCGTCTCCGCTCGCGTTGATGGCGAGCTTCGCGACCTGACCCTTGAAGCGCGAGATGACGTGGGCCAGCATCGACTGATCGTCGAGCGACAGCAGGCCCTTGTCGCCGCCGCCGAGGCGGCTCGACTTGCCACCGGCGAGAACGACCCCACCTATTTCGTGAGGCTGCAGCGGAGGCTGTACGATTTGTGTCATTGGGCACCGACGGATTGAGCTCAGAGCGAGCGTTTGCGTTCAGCGTGGCACCAAGCCTTCACGGAGTCCTTAATGGCAATCGTAAAAACACCGTGGATTGGACGTAGACGGTTAATATCTGGTCTAGGGGCGATGGCGGCGATGCCGCTCGCTCCGGCGCTATTGCGCGCCGATACGAAGCTGGCGGTCACACCGCGGCAGACCGAGGGCCCATTCTATCCCGAAGACTGGACCGGCGACATCGATAACGATCTCGTGCTGGTCAAAGGCGAAGCGGCCAAGGCGCTCGGCCACGTGACGCATGTCACGGGGAAAATCCTCGATGCCTCCGGCCAGCCTATCCGCAATGCGGAGGTCGAGATCTGGCAGTGTGATGCGAACGGCGTTTACCGGCACCCGCGCGATACCAGCTGGTTCTCCAAACGCGAGCGCGATCCCGGATTCCAGAGCCGCGGCCGCATGTTGACCGACGCGGAGGGCAACTACAGCTTCCGCACCATCAAGCCGGTCGCTTATCCCGGCCGCACCCCGCACATTCACTTCAAGATCGCAGCGCCCGGCAATGAACCGCTGATCACGCAGATGTACGTGGCCGGCGATCCCGGAAACGAACGAGACGGTATTCTGAACAGGTTGAGCGACAAGGAACGCGCGAGTGTGATCGTGGCGCTTGAAGAGGCCGATCGGCTGGAGCAGGGCGCGCTGGCCGGCGTGTTCAATATCGTGCTGGCGTAAGCATCAGGCCTTGACGCCGGCGCCGATGGCGGGCGCCGCCGCGGCGTCCAGCGGCCAGCGGGGCCGAACGGCGAAATCGAGTGGATCCTGCAGTCCGATCGCAAGGCGCTCCGCGCCGGCCCACGCAATCATGGCACCGTTGTCGCCGCACATGGCGATCGGCGGAACGTTGAGCGTGAAGCCGCGTCGGTCGGTCAGATCCTGCAGCGCCGTGCGCAGCGCCAGGTTTGCGGCAACGCCGCCGGCAACGACGAGGTGACGCGGCGCGTCAACAGGGAGGCGATCGTTGACGAGGGTCATCGCGCGATCCACACGGTCGACCACGCTGGCGCCGACAGCAGCCTGGAACGAGGCGCAGACGTCGGCCACGTCCTGCTCCGTCAGCGGTTGCAAAGCTTCGGCGCGTTGACGAACGGCCGTCTTCAATCCGGCGAACGAGAAATGCGGTTCCGCACGTCCGGCCATGGGGCGGGGGAACTGAAAGCGCGTGGCGTCCCCTTTCGACGCTGCGGTCTCGACCGCGGGACCGCCCGGCAGGCCCAACCCCAAAAGCTTGGCGGTCTTGTCGAACGCCTCGCCCAGCGCATCGTCGATGGTGGTGCCGAGCCGCTCATATCGCCCGACGCCATGCACCAGTAGCAACTGTGTGTGCCCTCCGGAAACCAGCAGCAACAGGTACGGCGGACGCAGTCCGTCGGTGAGGCCAACCGTCAACGCATGCGCTTCGAGGTGGTTGATCGCCAGGAGCGGCTTGCCGTGCGCGAGCGCGATCGCCTTCCCGGTGATCAAGCCGACGATCAGGCCGCTGTTGAGGCCCGGCCCGGCCGTCGCGGCGACGGAGCTCAGCTCCTCGAATTGCACCCCGGAATCGGCCATGGCAGCAGCGACGATCTCGTCCAGGCATTCCGCGTGGGCGCGCGCCGCGATCTCCGGCACGACACCGCCGAATGCGCGATGATGCTCCCACTGCGAACGCACCACGTTGGACAGCACGCGGCCGCGGCCGTCCGCCTCGCGCACGACGACGGCGGCGGCCGTTTCGTCGCAGCTCGTCTCGATGCCGAGCACGACACGGCGAACATCAGACGTTGCGGGGGCAGGTGGCATCGATCGGATCGGCCTCGAAACGGGCATTTGCGTTAATGGACGCAGCCCGGCATTAATGCCACGCGGCTGCCCAGACCGCGTAGCATTGAGGATAAGACGCTTGCAAGGTTCCCCCGTCCGGATCGGCACACGCGGCTCGCCACTGGCCCTGGCGCAGGCACACGAAGTGCGCGCCAGGCTGATGGCCGCACACGGCGGCACGGAGGACGACTATCCCGTGGTTGTCTTCAAGACGACGGGCGACATGATCCTCGACCGCCCGCTGGCCGAGGTCGGCGGCAAGGGGCTGTTCACCAAGGAGCTGGAAGACGCTCTGATCCGGCGGGACATCGATCTGGCCGTTCATTCCATGAAGGATATGCAGACCGAGCTTCCGCCCGGCCTCGGCATTGCCGCCGTCCTGCAACGGGAAGACGTCCGCGATGCTTTCATCAGCCTGAAATTCCGCTCGCTCGCGGAGCTGCCGAGCGGCGCGAAAGTGGGAACGTCGTCGCTGCGGCGCGAGGCTCAGGTGCGGCGGGCGCGACCCGACCTCGACGTCGTCGGCTTTCGCGGAAACGTTCAGACGCGGCTGCGCAAACTCAACGAAGGCGTGGCGGACGCAACGTTCCTTGCGTGCGCCGGCCTCAATCGGCTC
>JAKAXS010000084.1 GCA_021816505.1 Pseudomonadota bacterium | reverse complement strand
ATCGGGGAAGGTGAAGTTGTGGTCGCGGCCGTATTTGGTGCGATTGATGTCGAAGCCGGCGACGAACTCGTTCTTCATGTCGCCGCCGAGCGCTGTTCGGAACGTGGCGTCGAAGCGATTGCCGTACTGCTCATGATCGTGAATGATCTCGAGTGAGTCGGTCCGGCTGAGGAGACCCGTGGGCGGCACATGGCTGTGTGATTGCACGTTTGGCCAGTGACGGTCCGCCGTGATGCGGTAGGCTACGTTGCGCAGCGACAGCCACTCAGTGGGATCCCATTCGGTTTTGAATTGCGTCCAGGCGTCCCGATAATTGACCTTGCTGTCGCGGACGTTGAAGTTTTCGTCACGAAGCCGATCCTGAATGCGGCCGTTGATCAGCGGCGTGCCCCAGTAGCGCAGTGGCGACTGGTCTGCGTAGTCGTGTGAAACCGTGAAGCGCAGATCTCGCGACGCCCTCCAGCTCAGTGCACCCGACAGATTGAGTGCTTCGAAGTCGCCTTCGCTGTCCAGCCAGCCCTCGGATTTGTGACCACTTGCGTCGAAACGGTAGGAAACCGTGTCGGAGATTGGGCCGCCCGAGCCGAGGCCGAAACGTCTTTTGCCGAATGTATCGATGCCGATCTCGGCTTCATTGACGAAGAAATCGGTTGGCTTCTTCGGCACGACATTAATCACGCCACCGATGGCTCCTTCGCCGTACAGCACCGATGCCGGGCCGCGCAGAACCTCGATGCGTTCGGCGGACCACGTGTCGTAGGGGAACGAGACCGTGCCATTGCCAACCGGCATACGCGTGCCGTCGTAGAGCTGCATGACCGAACCGTGACCGGCGAAGCCGCGCGTGGCGAGACCCGTGCCGCCGTTGCCGGGGGATGCTTGCGAGGTGAAACCGGTAGCATTCTGCGTTACGGCGTCGATGGAATTGGTCTGGCCGCGTTCGCGCAACGTCTGGCCGGGAATGACCTCGACTGACGCGGGAGTCTGCAGCGGCGTCAGGCCGAGACGGCTCCCGGTTTTGGTGGGCACGTCGAGATTTAGGCCCGGCTTCGTGGCATCGCCGGGCGTGCCGCCGGCTCCGGAAGCGGCCTCCGTGGCGGCAACAGGAGCAGGCTCGGCCGACGCCTTGGCGGTTGCTTTCGCTTTCGCCTTGTTGCCCGCCTTTGCGGCCTTCTTCTTCTGCTTTGCCTGCTGCCCCTCGACCGTGATGGGATCGAGCGTCGCAGCAGGTTCGGCTGCCTGTTGGGCCAGTGCGGTCGACAGCGCAAGAGGAGAGGACGAGACGAGAGCGAAAATAGCGGAACGGAACGCGCTACGCGCGCCCAACGAGAGGGATGACTGCATAAGGAGATCTCGGGTCAACATGCTGTGGCACGTCACCGCGAACGAAGTCTCCCCAGTCGCCGTTTAACGGGCATCCGGTTCGGCTACGATCAGGACACCCCGCCTGAAACGTGCTCGCGTGTGACCACGGCTGACGGCAGGTCTCCTGGCTCACAGTGTGTTGACTGTCGCCGCCTTCCCGGAACCCGAGTTCCAGTGGCTATATGGCGACAATCACACCGCTTACAGTTGCGGGGGCAGCCGCGGCATTGGGTTTCCCCGCACCGCGTTCCCTTTTGATCCAAACGAGTGGAACCGTCGCGCTCATAAGGAAGCGAAGGGGCGGTCGAGTCAATGCGGCACGAGCGAAATGGGAGCGGAGCCGTGGCAGCAGAGCCACGGGAAGAACCGGCAGAGGTCAGTCGACCTTGCGAACCGTAAGCCGGACCTGCGGCGCGTGTACGCTACTCAGTTGCACGGTCAGTGGACCGGACTTCAACTCGAAGCGGATCGCCTTTCGCAAGCCCTCGCAATCAGATTTGCCGGTGTGCGCGGTGGACTTCACCGTAACGCCGTCTTGCACGGCATCGATCCAACCCTTGTGCGAAAGCGCGATCTGATAGAGCCCAGGCGCGGCGATGCTCTCGAATTGAATGACAGCGCCGTGTAACGTCGCGTCTTCGCCTTTCCTTCCTTCGGGCGGGACGGGAAAAGTCACAACGGCCATCGGAAGCAGCGTGACGGTCATCGCTTCGGCCGGAGGCGCGCGGAGCGTGGCGCCGGCCGCCACGGGCGTGGCTGTTTCGCGGCGCATCCATTCGAGTTCAGCGGCGAGTGGAAATTCGAAGCTTTCGCACCCGCCTGTTCCCGCGGCGGAGAGGGGCGCTGCCGCTTGCAGGAGAACGGCCATCGTTATCGCCGCGCGCAATGCAATCATGGTTTAGTCCACCGCGATCATGACATCAGACGACTTGATGACGGCGGAGGCTGACATTCCCGCCTTCAAACCAAGCTCGTCGACGGCTTCATTGGTGATCGACGACGTGATCACCGCGTCACCGACGGCGATCCGAACGTGCGCGGTGGTCGCGCCCTTCTTCACCTCGATAATCTTGCCGGCGAGGATGTTTCTGGCGCTGAGTTTCATGTGTCGTCCTCCCGTTCGGGGCGGCGCGAGCCGGTTTCAGCTCGCGCACATTTGCAGTTCAAAATTTTGCTCGGATGTTGGCGAAGAATTGACGCCCTGCCTCCGGGAAGCCGTCGGCGAGCGCATAGTCCTCATCGAGAATATTTGTCGCGCCGATAGCCAAGCTCGCATCGTCGGTGAACGCGTACTCGGCCTGGAAGTTCAAAAGCGCGTAGGAACCGATGCGATCGTAGTTTGGCCGGGCGGTCGCGCCGGTGGACTGGGCTGTCGGGCATCCGCCCTGGTTCGTAGGGTTTACGGGTTGACCGACGGGAGGAATTGGATTCGGCGTTGTCAACGTCGAGCGACAGCCCTTGATCAGCGACGAACGATCGCTTGCGATTTCCATGCTCGGCGTGAGTGTAAGCTGGTTGGTGGCCCTCCAGGCCGCGTAAAGGAAGATCTCGTGTCGCGGCGTTCCCTCCGCCTCGCTGGCCGCAATGGCGAAGGCCCGGGTCGGCTCCTGATTTGCGGCGCCTGCAAAGTCCAGGCGCCGTTCCATGTACGTGTAGTTGCCACCCAAGCGCAGTGCGCGCGTCACGTCCCAGTCCGCGGACAGTTCCAGTCCGTAGGTCTCACCGTCGACGCTTAGCGACACGAGAGAGTTGTTGCCGTTGGCGCGTGTGAATGCGGTTTGAATGCTGTCGTCGATATCCGAGTAGAAGAGCGCGGATGACAGACGCAGCTGGCGAAGCAGCGTATCGCTCCAACCGATCTCATAGTTCGTCGAACGCTCCTCGGGGAGATTCGGGTCAGGTTCTCGGGTGCTGAACCGCGTGCTGTAGCGATCGAACAGTGTCGGGAATCGCGTGCGGCTCGAAACGCTCGAATAGACTTTTCCTGCATCGCTATACCGATAGATCAGGGCGCCTTGCGCATTCCAGGCGTCCAGATCCGGCAGAGGATCGGTGCTGCCGTCAGCTCGCAGGACTTCGTTGGTGTCGTAGCTGACACCTGTCACGAAATCGACATTACGCGTCGCATGGAATGTGTTCTCGACAGCGAAGGACCATGTTTCCTCCGATTGTGTCTGGGTTGGGGAACGGCCAGTGAAGACGCCCAATCCGTTGTGCTGGAGGTCGAACTGGCTGTGTTCGTCGCGCCTGTAATGGATCGCGCCTTTCAACGTATTCATCGGGATGAGTTCGGTGCCCAACTCGACGAAGCCACCCTTCGAATTGTCGTCATAGACGCTGTCGGAAAGAATGCGGTCATAGGGGTCGAAGACCCCCGTTGAGGTTGTGGAGCGCGGATCCCGGAAGAAGCGCGTCGTGTTGTCAAACGTATTGTAGTAGGCGTTGGTCTTGATGTAGGACGCGGCGCCAAGCTGGGTTTTCGAAAGCCACGACAGCGATGACGTGTCCCACTCCGGCCAATCCCAGAAGCGGCGGTGATCGCCGTTGGCGTAGCCTTGAACTGCAGCGCGCTCCACATGTAACGGCGCGCCTTTCTCGCCCTGCTGATTGGTGTAGTTGATTGCGTATTCATCCGTGGCGTTCGGCGTGAAGCCGATCTTGGTATTGATGCGCCAGTCGCGGAAATCCGACCGATCACGGTCTCCGCCCTTCTCGTATGGGAAGTCTGCTTGGAACTCAGGTCCCGACAGATTGGCAGGATTGAAATCCTTCGACAGGTTGAATGCGTCGCGGTCGACGATGTTGCCGCTGACCTGCGCGTACCACATGTCCTGACGTGTGCCCGCGAACGCGTAGCTGCTCCACTGGTTGAGATCATCCAAATCGCCGTTGAACACGGCGCCCGACCGCCCTTCCAACTCGACGGCCTTGGTCGGCTTGCGGCTGACGAGGTTGATGGCGCCGCCCATGCCGCCTGGCCCGTTCAGCACGGAAACATAGCCCTTCTGCACCTGGATTTCGGCTAGGTCGTCCGTGAGGAAGCGATTGAAGTCCAAACGGTTGTCGTAAGGGAGATAGACGCGCACGCCGTCCTGATAAAGCGGAACACGGAAGCGATCGAAGCCGCGAACGAAAACGTCTTTCTCGTTGCGGCTGTTGCCGGAGTTGCTCGTCGAGACGCCGGGAAGGATGTTCACAGCGGTATCGAGCGATTGCTTGTTATACGTCCACATCGCCTCGTTGGTGATGGTGGAGCCGCCGATCAGATCGAGCTGGCCCAGGGTGAACACGCCCACGGGGCCGCTTGGGAAGTCGCTACCATCGCTGCCTGACGATGAAATCTGTTCGGAGGTGGCTGCGGTCTCGGTTGAATTTGCCCCTCCGGTCGCGGCGGGGCCAGTCCGCTGTCGGCCACTTCTGCGGGGTCGCTCCTTCGGGGCGCTCACCACGACGGGCGGAAGAGGCGTGGCCTCGTCAGCGGTGATATCCCCGCCGGCGGTCTGCGCCTCTTGACCTACTGCTCCTGTTGACAAAGTGAGAGTGACTGCAACCGACAAACCGGCCAACGCACGTAACGACATAACTTCCCCCGACGACCTAAAGCGACAGCTTCAACGATATGTCCACGCGGACATATCGACTCTCAAGCGAAATCGGCGCCGTCGATCGATAGGGAAAAACGATCGTGGTCGGAGTGTTGCTAAACGGCCGCGTCAGCCGGCCTACAGGTTGACGTTTTGGATGACCCAGCTGGCGGCGAATGCGATCAGGCCGGCGATGAGAATGTAGGGAAGGATGCCGACGAGCACGCTGAGCAAGCCGATAAACGCCTTCAGAATCGACTCGGCCGCTTTCCACAGCGCGATGATGCCCTTGTAGAGCACGTAGGCGATGGCAATGACGGCGATGACGAGGACAGCTATTTTCCAGATCGGCAGGCTCTGCCAGTCGGAGCGGAAGATGTCGACCATCTGGCCGAACGACCAGGTCCAGATGAGTTCGAAGAAGCGGAAGATGGCTTCGATGCCCATCTTCAAGAAGGCTACGATTTGATCGATAATCTGGTTCATTGCCCCGTCCCCGTCCGATTTTCCAGTATCCGGTCTCTAAATCCGGCGCAGCCTAATGGCCTTTGGCATAACGCGTAAGACAGGGCCGGCTGACTTGTTCCGCCGGCTTCGCGCTTTGCACTACACAGTGGTGCAGGGGAGCCACCGTCCCACCGTCGTACGACTAAAGTTGGCTGTAGCTCCTTTTGGAGCGGCGCGCCGCGTGAAATAATTAGCCGGTTAGTCATCTCGGGCCCAGCTCGCGGAGGGTGAGGATGCTGTTCGGCGCAGATACGTACACGAACGTTCACGTGGCTCTTAGCCTCGTGGGGATTGCGACCGGGCTTTTGGTGCTGGGAGGGTTCCTCGCCGACCGGCGGCTGGATGCGCTGACCGCGGTATTTCTGGTCACGACGATCGCCACGAGCGTGACCGGATTTGGTTTTCCCTTCGGGATAATCCTGCCATCGCACATCGTGGGTGCAATTTCATTGGTCGTTCTAGCTATTGCCGTGTTCGCGCGTTACTGGGCGCGCATGCGCAGCCACTGGCGCTGGGTCTACGTCATCACCGCGACGATCGCGCTGTACCTCAACGTATTCGTTCTCGTGGTTCAGCTTTTCCTGAAGGTGGAGTCGCTCCACGAATTGGCGCCAACGCAGTCCGAGCCGGCGTTCGCGATCGCGCACGGAATTACCTTCATCGTGTTCCTGGTGTTGGGTTTCCTTTCGGTGCTTCGCTTTCGAAGCGCCTAGGCGTTAGCGCAGGGGACAATACGTCCCAGGTCTCCGGTTTGGCGCCAGCTGGACCGGGCGGAGTTGCAACCTTATATGCGGCCGAGACTTTATCGAGGCGCGAAGGTTGGAAACGAGATCTGGAACCATGGTGAACACGTCTGGCCAGTCTGCCTCGCGCCGGCGCACGCTCGTGCTGCTCAACCCGAACGCCCGCCAGGGCAAGCAGAACATCGACCCCATTCTGGATCGGATGGAAGACGAGGGGCTCGATATCAAAGTCGAGTCCTCGATCGGCGCGAAGGGGCTTTCGGGTGTCATCGTCGAGCGGAAAGACGAACTCGATTGCGTCGTCTTGTGCGGCGGCGATGGGACGATCAATGCCGCTGCGCGCGGTTTGATGGAAACGGGCCTGCCCGCCGGCATCATGCCGATGGGTACGGCGAACGATCTCGCACGCACGCTTGGTGTCCCGATCGATCTGAATCTGGCGGCTGACATCATCATCGCGGGCCAGACCAATGCGATCGACGTGGGGACCGTCAACGGACATCCCTTCTTCAACGTGGCAAGCCTGGGCCTCAGCGCAGACCTGGCACGAGGGCTGACACGCGAGACGAAGCAGCGTTGGGGCCGGCTGGGCTACGCCGTCGCCGCTTCTCGCGTGCTCGCGCAGGCGCGGCCGTTCACGGCGTGGATCTCCAACAAGGACGAGCGGGTGCGCGTGAAGACGATGCAGATCGCCGTCGGCAACGGCCGGCACTATGGCGGCGGCAACGTCGTGGAGGCCAGTGCGGCAATCGACGACGGCATGCTCGACCTCTATTCACTGGAGCTGAAGAACGTCTGGAAGCTGGCGATGATGCTGCGCTCGTTCCGGCAAGGCGCCCACGGCGCGTGGGACGAGGTGCGCACCAAGCGCTGCGTGGAGTTCGATATCGACACGCGACTGCCGCGTCCCATCAATACGGACGGTGAACTGGTCACGGAAACGCCGGCGCATTTCAAAGTTCATCGCGAGGCGGTGACGGTGTACGTCCCCTCGAAGACGGCACAGGCGCCCGGGTTGAGCAACCCCACCCACAGCGGTCCGGCCGAGCCGGCGACCCAGCAAATTTGAGCTTTTCCCGCCGGCTAGGCCGACTTAGCTTGCGATGCGCACCGCAGGATATCGCCCCCGTGTCGAAAAATTCGGCCGCGATGTCGAAATCGCGTGAAGCCGATCGTCGTTCTGGTGTGCAGACCTAGGGAGCCTCAATCATGCAGTATGCGATCCTTTGCTATCACGCCGAAAGCGTCGTGGGTGCCTGGACCCAAGAGCAGGATGATGCCGTCATGGCGAAACTGTTGGTCGTCCAGGACAAGCTTGTGAAGACCGGCAAGCTTGGCCCCGTGGCGCGACTGATGCCGACGACGACGGCAACGACCCTGCGCAAGGACCGGACGCCGGCGCTCGTCGTCGACGGGCCTTTCGCGGAGACCAAGGAACAGCTGCTCGGCTTCTACATCGTGGAGTGCACGTCGATGGACGAAGCGCTGGGTATCGCGCGTGAACTGGGCGAAGCCAATCCCGGCGGCTCATATGAGATCCGGCCGGTTCAATACATCAACACCGTGACGACGAAGGCGACGGCCGAGGCGGTGTAACCGGCGATCGGCACGCGCCCGAACGCGCGGCAGACCTACTCGGCTGCGTGCAAGCGAGAGGCAGAGGCCGGCGTCGCTGCCCGCTCGATCTTGGCCGCGTTGGCCCTGTCGGCTTTCATCAACACTTTGGCGGCGCGCTTGCGCTTCGCGTACCCGTTGATGCGCGTGCTCATGCGATGCAACGGTATGAACGTCTTGCAGCCGATGCCGTCGATCAGCACGAAATGGTCGCCGTTCGCAGCGTCCCAGGCGTAGACGAGATTGTCGCCGTGGACGTCGGCCAGCACCACGGGTGAGGTAATCAGTTCGTCCAGACAATCAGCCAGATGCGCGCGTACCTGAGGCGTGAACCGGCCTGTTTCGATCAGCTGGGGCAAAGTCGGAGCGAGCTTCCCGTCGCGATCCTTGGCCGCTTCGACGACGAGGCCGAATCCGAGATCCGTGTCAGCGAAGCCGACGATCTTTTGGAGGCTGGAAGGGTGCGTTACGCATTGAGCCTGCAAGGCGATCTCTTCGCGGATTTCGCGCAGGTAGCTGATGAAGTGGCGATAGCGCCGCGTGCGCTTGTACCAGGGCCGCCCCTTGCCATAGCGTTCTTCGATCGCGGCTTTCCGGATGACCTTGATCAGGAGGTCGGGGTCGTCCGGGTGCAGATAGACATCCCGCGCCGAACCGGAGGCGAGGGGCTGACGACCGGCCAATCGAATTTTATGCGGCACGCTGGGGCTTCGTCACTTTCCATTGATATCGGGAACATCATGACCCCATGACATCGGAGCGTCAAACTAGGGAAAAACTTTAGGTAAATCAGGGTCTAGCGCACCTCGTAGCAATTCGTGACGACTCGATTTGAACGTGTCACGTCGTACAGGACGGAGCATTGAGCCAAGTGAGTCTTGTCCTTGTGCTTGAACAGAATGAGCGAGCGGCCCTCGAAATTGCTGGCGTAGCCGGCGATTTCCCAGCCGTCCTTCAGCAAGCCTTCAACGGTGATTTCGCTGGCCGCTCGCGACGGAACGGTCGCTGCGCCGCCCGTCAAAACGATCGCGACGATTGCGGTCAGCGCTAACCGGCCGGGCGGTGGCATTGGACATCTCCGATTGCTCCACGCAATCAAGCTGGCGACTGGCGGCCCGTCATTCAAGAGAACGCGTCATGGCCAGCGCTTGAGGCTGCCCTCGGGAAAGCGCCACTCCGGTGTTGCGAGCGGCCACGCGACCGGCGTGGTGTACCAGGGCGCGCCGTCGGCTGCCGCCGGGTTTTTCAGGACGTGGATCTCCTGCGCGGGCATGTAGCTCTGCAGCAAGAGAAAGCGCTTCTCGCCAGTCGTTTTGTTCTCGACCATGTCGGCAACCAGGACGGCGTGGCCGGGGAAGCCGCCTTTGATGAATACGTCACCGATGGCGATCGTCGCGGGGTCGGTGCGTTTGAGTTCGCGGTCCAGCGAATAGGTGCCGGCGTACGAGAACACCTGCACCACGTACCGC
>JAKAXS010000083.1 GCA_021816505.1 Pseudomonadota bacterium | reverse complement strand
TGCCAAACCCCGCCGGCCGCAGCCAGCACCATGTTTTCCGGCGCATAGTGCAGACGCGAAAACGCTTTGAGTTGCGGGGCCTTGATACCGCTGAGGCTCTGCGGGGTGCCGAGAATCGAACGCCCGACGGCCTGACGCGGATAAGCCGCCTCGTGCAGCAGGTCGATCGCGATTTCTTCCGGGTTGTCACGGACGCCGGCGATCTCCTGGACGATCACCTCGCGCTCGCGCTTCAGTTCGGCCGACGTGAACTGCGAATTCTGCAGGATGTCGGCCAACAGCTCCAGCGCCACGCCTTCGTCGCCCGCCAGCACGCGCGCGAAGTACCCCGTCGATTCGGGCCCGGTGGCGGCATTCAGCTCGCCGCCCACCGCCTCGATCTCCTCGGCGATGTCGCGGGCCGTGCGCGACTTGGTGCCCTTGAAGGCCATGTGCTCCAGCAGATGCGAGATGCCGTTCTCGTCTTCCGTTTCGTCACGCGCGCCGGCACCGACCCAGATGCCGAGCGACGTCGTCTCCAGGTGAGGCATTTCGTGGGAAACGACGCGGAGACCGTTGCGCAGGGTGGAAATCTCGATGCTCATGCGGCGCCCTCGGAAACGGCGCGAGCCGTGCTTTCGACGAAGCGCTTCACTTCACCGAGATCGTTCGGCAGCGTGGTGAAACGCTCCCGGTCGGTCAGCAGGGCGGACAGCCGGTCCGGCAGCGGCGGCCGCTTGCCGGTGATGTGTTCCATCGCATCGGGGAATTTCGCAGGATGGGCTGTCGACAGCACGACGCCCGGCGCGCCGTTGCCGCGGCCCGCCTTCTTCAAGGCCACCCAGCCGCAGGCGGTGTGCGGATCCATCAGGTAATCGCTTTCCACCGACACGTGACGAATGGCTTCGGCGACTTCAGTCTCGCTGGCCGAATAGGCCGCAAAGTCGGCGCGCATGGACTTCGCCTGCTCGCCCAGATCGAAGCGGCGGCTCTGCGCCAGACCGTTCATCTGCGCGCGCACGCGCGCCACGTCGCGGCCTGAGGCCTCGAACAGGTAGCGCTCAAAGTTCGATGAGATCTGGATGTCCATCGACGGCGACGTGGTGGCCATGACGCCGTGCATTTCGTAGACGCCCGTGTCGTGCGCACGGCGCAGGATGTCGTTGTCGTTGGTGGCAATGATCAGCCGCTCGATCGGCAGCCCCATGCGGCGCGCAACGTAGCCGGCAAAAATATCGCCGAAGTTTCCTGTCGGCACGGCAAAAGTGGCCGGCCGGTACGGCGCGCCGAGGCTGGTCGCGGCGGCGAAATAGTACGTCACCTGCGCCATGATGCGCGCCCAGTTGATGGAGTTGACGCCCGTCAGCGCCACGCGATCGCGGAACGCGTGATCGTTGAACAGGCCCTTCACCAGCGCCTGGCAATCATCGAACGTGCCCTTGATCGCCACCGCATGCACGTTGTCGTCCACGGGCGTCGTCATCATCCGCCGCTGCACATCGGAAACGCGCCCCTCGGGGTAGAGGATCACGACGTCGAGACGCTCCGACCCGCGGAATGCTTCGACTGCTGCGCCGCCCGTATCGCCGGATGTCGCCCCCACGATCGTCGCGCGCGCACCGCGCTTCTCCAGAACATGGTCCATCAGGCGGGCGAGCACCTGCATGGCGACATCCTTGAATGCCAGCGTCGGACCGTGGAACAGCTCCAACACGAAACGGTCGTGATCGATCTGCGTCAGCGGCGTCACGGCCGCATGCCCGAAACTGGCATAGGCGGCGTCGGCCATGCGCTCCAGCTGATGACGCGAGATCGCCCCGCCCGCGAAACGGCTCAAAATCTCCACGGCGAGATCGGCGAAGCGGATACCGGCGAAACCGGCGATCGTCTTGGCGTCCAGCGTCGGCCAGACCTCGGGCACGTACAGTCCGCCGTCACGCGCAAGTCCGGCAAGCAGCACGTCCTCGAAACCGAGCACGGGCGCCTCGCCCCTGGTCGAGATGTAGTTCACGTCAGTTGAGCTCCAAACGATTTAGGCGCGGCCGCCCCTGCCGCGTGCATAACCTAGCCTATCTCTTACCCGAAATGGACCGGCAATCGAGAAAAGTCAGGCGTATCAACGGATATCTGGGTGTTCCGAGCCGTTCCGCCCACGCCGCACGCGTGCCAGCACGAAGGCGGCGTATACCGCAAGCAGCGTGCCCGCCAGCCCGTACCACGTGATGGCGTATTCGAGGTGCCGATTCGGCAGCTTGATCAGGGTCACGCCGCCCTGCGGCAGCCCGCCTGGATTGGCAGGCTCCGCATCGGCATCGAGGAAATATGGCGCAGCCTTGGGGCCCTGGCTGCCGAAGGCCGCCTGGTGCATTTCAGTCAGACTGCGCCAGTAGAACATGTGCCGGTAAGCCTCGTTGTCGGGCGTGAACGTGCCGGGGTCGGTGATGGGCTTGCGAACGAGCCCGGTCACCGTCACCTCGCCGCCGACCTGCCCGTCTCCGCGCGTGCCAGGCTCCTTGCGCTCATGCGGAACGTAGCCGCGGTTGATCCAGACGATCTGACCGGGCGCGGTTTCCAGCGGCGTGTACACGTGATACCCGAGCCCCTGCGACGCGTCCGGCGCCCAGAGAAACTGCTCCTTGTCGTGCAGGAACCGGCCCGTGACGCTGGCGTGCGTGTATTCGGGATCGCTGCCAGCAGCTCCGCCGGTCACGTCCTGCAGCGGCACCGGTACAGCGTGCGACCGTTCCGATATCTGCGCGAGAAGAGCTTCCTTCCACGCCTTGCGCTGCATCTGCCACGTGCCCAGCGTCATCAGGATCGCGAATGCGATCGCAACGGCAATCGCCGAACCGACAAGCCCACTCCGGCGAAGTGACATCAGCATCCGCGGTTCCTTGCTGTCAGCCGAGACGGCCTTCCTCGGCCTTGTGCTTGAACTGCTGGCCGATCAGCCAAGCCTTGATGAGCCGTAGCAGGCCGATCGCGACGAGCGGCGTCAGAAGCCCCCATGCCAGGACATGCACCCAAACCGGCGGCTCGAACGTGAACTCGACGTAGAGCGCCGCGCCCATCATCAGGAAGCCCAGAATGAAGATTGCGAAAACCGCCGGGCCATCGCCCGTGTCGATGAACTTGTAGTCCAGCCCGCAGGTGCTGCACCGGCCGCGCAGGTTGAGAACCTGGCGGAACAGCGGCCCCACTCCGCAGCGAGGGCAGCGCCCGGCGACAGCCGCTGAAACCGGCGAGACGGGCAATGTCATCGCGTGCCTCCTCTTAAAGCCAAGCGGGGCAGCCCGGTAAGGCCGCCCCGCTGGAAACTTACGTCGGAATTGGCGTCAGCCTCAGTGACCAGCCGCCGCACCCGCGTTGGCGCCGGCGCCCCACACGTAGATGCAGGCGAACAGGAACAGCCAGACCACGTCGACGAAGTGCCAGTACCAGGCGGCCGCTTCGAAGCCGAAGTGCTGCTTTGGCGTGAAATGGCCCTTCATTGCGCGCAGCAGGCAGACCAGCAGGAACACCGTGCCGATGAACACGTGCGCGCCGTGGAAGCCCGTCGCCATGAAGAATGTCGAACCGTAGATATGGCCGGCGTAGCTGAAGGCAGCGTGGCCGTATTCGACGATCTGCAGCACCGTGAACAGCGCGCCGAGCGCGACCGTGCAGATGAGGCCAAGGATCAGCTGCCCGCGCTGGTTCTTCAGAAGCGCGTGATGCGCCCAGGTCACCGTCGCACCCGACAGCAACAGGATCAGCGTGTTGACGAGCGGCAGGCCCCAAGGATCGAACGTCGCCTTGAAGTTGCCCGGCGTCATGGCTTCCGTCGTCTCGACGGGCACCGGCGGCCACTGGCCACCGAGGATCGCGTTGCGCTGAACCATGCCCACGACTTCTTTCGAGTTCTGCAGCGCATGGACGTCTCCAGGCAGCAGCGAGGCGTCGAAGTAGGCCCAGAACCAGGCGACGAAGAACATCACTTCCGAAGCGATGAACAGGATCATGCCGTAGCGCAGATGCAGCTGAACGACCGGCGTATGGTCGCCCTTGTGCGCCTCGATGATCACGTCGCGCCACCAGAGGTAGGCAACGGCGATGATGGTCGCCATGCCGGCCGCGAACACCCACGGACCGGTGACGCCGAACACGCCTTCGCCGCCGCCCATGGACTTCATCCATACGATGGCGCCGACTGCGGCGATGAGCGCGCCGATCGATGCAGCCAAGGGCCACGGGCTAGGATCTACGAGATGATAGTCATGATGTTTGGCGTGCGTCTCGGCCATCTTGTTCTCCGTCGTCCCTTATTAGTTCTTGTGTTCCACCCTGAGCCGTCGTCTCTTTCGCCACGCTCGCCGGCCCAACACCGCGAACGCTGGCGCTATTCAACTTCCTTTGCCGCCCTCGCCGCCCGGCTTCGCCGCCACCGCGTCTTGCGGCGCGGCCACCGGGTAGAAGGTGTACGAGAGCGTGATCGATGACAGGTGCGCCGCATCGGGATCGCTGGCGAGCGCCGGCGCCACGAAGAAGCTCACAGGCATTTCAATTGTTTCGCCGGGCTGCAGCGTCTGCTCCTTGAAGCAGAAGCATTCCACCTTGCTGAAGTGCACGCCGGCCATATCCGGCGCCACGTTGAAGGCAGCCGTGCCCGTGATCGCCTTGTCGGAGACGTTCGTCGCTTTGTAGAAGGCGAGCGCGTTCTCGCCGAGCTTGACGTCCATCGTCGTCTGCATCGGCTCGAATTTCCACTTCAAGCCTGGCGTGACGTTGGCATCGAAGCGCACGGTGATCGTGCGGTCGAGCATGACGTCGGACGGAGCGGTCGCCTTTTGCGTCGTGCCGCCGTAACCCGTCACCTGACAATAGAGCTGATAGAGCGGAACCGCCGCGAATGCGGCGCAGCCCATGAAAACCACGGCACCCAGGCACGATAGCGCGACGGCGTTGTCCCGGCCGATCTTCATCACAGCGCCCTATCCGCAACGTTGCCGCCCATGCGCACGATGGTCGCCGCATAGAACAGCGCCACGAGCGCCGCCAGTGCGACGGCAATCGCAATCGAGCGCATGCGCTGGCGCTTCGCCTGCGCTTCCCTGCTCTCGTTGTCGTTCCCGTCGGCCAACTGCAACTCCATTTCGGTTACGGCCCGCTTACGCGATCAGCCGTGCGGCGATGCTCTCGCCGAGCAACAGCGCGAACAGCAAGAAGAGATAGAAGATCGAGTAGTGGAACAGGCGGCGCGCCGCCTTGTCGGCTTCGCGACCCTCACGGATCTGCCAGACCTTGACGGCGAGCCAGAGGAAGACGGCGCCGGCGAGCGTCGAAGCGACGGCATACGTCATGCCTGCAAACCCGAAGTAGATCGGCGCAGCGGCGGTGATCACCATCAGCACCGAATAGATCAGGATCTGGCGCCGAGTCTCGTCGGTTCCGGCCACGACCGGCAGCATCGGCACACCGGCGCGCTCGTAGTCGCGGCAGCGGTAGAGCGCCAGCGCCCAGAAATGCGGGGGCGTCCAGATGAAGATGATCATGAACATGACGACGCTCTCGATCGACACCGAGCCGGTCATGGCAGCCCAGCCCACCATTGGCGGGAAGGCGCCGGCAGCGCCGCCGATCACGATGTTCTGCGGCGTCCGCCGCTTCAGCCACATCGTGTAGATGAAGAGATAGAAGGCAATCGTCAGCGCCAACAGCGCGCCGGCCACCCAATTGACGAGAAGACCCAGCGTCAGCACCGAACCGAACGACAGGATCGTGCCGAACGTCAGCGCCTCGTCCGCCGTGACGCGACCGCGGGGGATGGGTCGCGCCGCAGTGCGCGCCATCTGTGCGTCGATGTCTGCGTCGTACCACATGTTGAGTGCGCCCGAGGCGCCTGCGCCGATGGCGATCATCAACAGTCCGATGCCGGCCAAGATGGGATGGAGCGATCCGGGTGCGGCGACCATACCCGTCAGCGCCGTGAAGATGACGAGCGACATCACGCGCGGCTTCATCAGCTGCACGAAATCCCCAACCGAGGGCTCCAGTGAACCAGCCAGCCCCGTAGCGTTCGTCTCAGCTTCGATCGTGCCCGACATTGTCCCGTCCCTGCCGTTCGCGAGTTGACCCGCATGACGTGATTGTTGCGGCGGCGAGTTATCCCGCTCTTCCGGTTCGTGAAGAGTGCGGGCGGAACCAATCGGATGTTCCGCCCGCAGCTTTCGTCAAGCCTTGCGGCTCAGGTCAGTGCCCGCTCAGTGATGGTCCGTCGCCTTGATGCGCGGCAGAACCTCATACGAGTGGAAGGCCGGCGGCGAAGGCAGCGTCCATTCCAGCGTCGTGGCGCCTTCGCCCCACGGATTGCCGGCAGCCACTTCCTTGCGCAGGAACGCCCAGATCACGCCGAAGAAGAAGACGAGCGTGCCGAATGCCGTGATGTAGGAGCCCCACGACGAGATGTGGTTCCAATAGGCGAACGCGTCCGGATAGTCGACGTAGCGGCGCGGCATGCCTGCGAGCCCGAGGAAGTGCTGCGGGAAGAACAGGATGTTGGCGCCGATGAACGTGATCCAGAAGTGCAGCTTGCCGATGAACTCGGAGTACATGTAGCCGCTGAACTTCGGGAACCAGTAGTACCAGCCAGCGAAGATGGCGAACACGGCACCCAGCGACAGCACGTAGTGGAAGTGCGCCACCACGTAGTACGTGTCGTGCAGCGCGCGGTCGACGCCTGCGTTCGACAGCATCACGCCCGTCACACCGCCGACGGTGAACAGGAAGATGAAGCCCAGCGCCCACATCATCGGCACGCTGTAGCGCAGCGAGCCGCCCCACATCGTGGCGATCCACGAGAAGATCTTCACGCCGGTCGGCACCGCGATCACCATGGTGGCGAACACGAAGTAGGCCTGCGTGTTGACGTTGATGCCTGCCGCATACATGTGGTGCGCCCACACGACGAAGCCGACGAGGCCGATCGCGACCATGGCGTAGGCCATGCCGAGATAACCGAACACCGGCTTGCGCGAGAACGTCGAGATGATGTGGCTGACCATGCCGAAGCCGGGCAGGATCAGAATGTACACTTCAGGGTGACCGAAGAACCAGAACAAGTGCTGGTACAGGATCGGGTCGCCGCCGCCCTTCGGATCGAAGAACGTCGTGCCGAAGTTACGGTCCGTCAGCAACATCGTGATCGCACCGGCGAGAACCGGAAGCGACAGAAGCAGCAGGAACGCCGTAACGAGCACCGACCATACGAACAGCGGCATCTTGTGCAGGGTCATGCCCGGCGCGCGCATGTTGAAGATGGTGGTGATGAAGTTGATCGCGCCGAGGATCGACGAGGCACCCGCGACGTGCAGCGCGAGAATGCCGAAGTCCATCGCCGGGCCGGGGTGACCGGCAAGGCTCGACAGCGGCGCATAGACGGTCCAGCCGGCGCCGACGCCGTTCATGCCCGGGGGACCCGGAACGAACATCGACATCAGGAGCAGCAGGAACGCGACCGGCAGAAGCCAGAACGAGATGTTGTTCATGCGCGGGAAGGCCATGTCCGGCGCGCCGATCATCAGCGGCACCAGCCAGTTGCCGAAACCGCCGATCATGGCGGGCATGACCATGAAGAACACCATGATCAGGCCGTGGCCCGTGACGAACACGTTGTAGATGTGCGGATCGGCGAAGTACTGCATGCCGGGCTCAGCGAGCTCCAGGCGCATGCCGACCGACAGACCGCCGCCGATGATGCCGGCGACCATTGCGAAGATCAGGTACAGCGTGCCGATGTCTTTATGGTTCGTGGAGAACAGCCAACGCTTGATGCCCGTCGGGGCGTGATCGTGATGATCAGCGTGGCCTGCGTGTGCGGTGCTACCCATTGTTTCTTGACCTTGTGCCTTCGGGAGGTATCCCGGGTGTTTCCTGAATGGCGAAAAGGCGAGAGGGCGGAGCGTTGCCCCCTCGCGTCAAACGTCAGCGAGCAGCACTCGCATCGGCCACCTTGCGCGACTTGAGATCCTGCTCAGCCGCACCGATCACCGCTTTGACCTTCGCGTCGTCGCCCGACTTCTTGGCTTCGACCCACTGGGCAAACACATCATCCTTCACGACGCGCACGGCGATCGGCATGAAGGCATGGTTGAGACCGCAGAGTTCCGAGCACTGGCCGTAGAACACGCCTTCCTTGGTCGCCTTGAACCACGTGGCCGTCACGCGGCCCGGCACGGCGTCGACCTTCGAGCCGAAGGCCGGAATGGTCCAGTTGTGGATCACGTCGTTCGAAGTAATGAGGACGTGGACGACCTTGTTGAGCGGAACGACGACCTCGTTGTCGACCGCGAGCAGGCGCGGAGCGTCCTTGCCCTCGGCGCGCAGCTGAGCCGTGGTGGCGTCATCCAACATGGTCGATACGAATTCTTCGATGCCCTGGTCGGGATAGGCGTGCGACCAGAACCAGGCGTTACCCGTGGCTTTGATCGTGAGATCCGCCTTGGGATACGAGTACTGGTTATGCAGCAGCTTGAACGACGGAATGGCGATCGCCACCAGAATGAAGATCGGGATGACCGTCCAGGCAACTTCCAGGAGCGTGTTGTGAGTCGTGACCGAAGGGACGGGATTGGCGCTCTCGCGGAACCGGAACATCACGTAGAGCATCAGCAAGGCGACGAAAACCGCGATGGCGATGATGATGATGTTCACGAAGTCGTAGAACGAGTGAATCTCTTCGGCGATCGGTGTCGCCGCGTCCTGCATGATCATCTGCCCGGGTGCGGAGTGCCCCATTGCAGCCATCACAGGGTCAAAAACGCCAAGTAGCGCTACGACGGCAGCCATTACAAAGGCCGCCAGCGCACAGAAACGTATCGTCATTCTCCCGCTCCTAGTTGGGTCCGGCGACGCCGGTTGCCTCCCGAATATTCTTTTCCGGTCGCTTGCCTGAGCAGTTTGCCTGCCTTGCGACCTTATGATTCTCGTCGTGCCTGGTTCAACGAGACCGCAGCCGAGGTTCGGGCCCCGCCGATCACTGCCTCTTCTTCACGATAAAATGCGAAGTCTCCCCAACTGCGTAAACAGCACAACTGGCTTCTACGCGGCAAGTCAAGCTTATGCGGCAAAACTTCGCGATGAAAGAAGTAAGTTCCGATTGCGCCCCGATTCCGCATCGCACAGTGTCCCAACTTCGGCCGTTTTCATTGATGACAGACTGAGCTTACTCTCAGCTTCCCCAACCCCTCCGGTCAGGAATCTCGTGCCCGTCAATTTCGTTCACCGCCACTCACAAGCGCGCAGATTCGCACGCCTCGCGATCGCCGGCGTCCTGCTCGGGTCGAGCGTTGGCATGG
>JAKAXS010000082.1 GCA_021816505.1 Pseudomonadota bacterium | reverse complement strand
CCGATCTACAGCTTGGGATCGAGCGTGTCGAACGTGATGCCGCGCGCCAGCCACATCCAGCCGATCAGACCGGCCAGGATCAGGCCACCGCCGATATAGGCGGCGATGCCCTGCGCGAAGTCGGAGATCACCACGCCGCTCATACCCATGCGCACCGTCCAGATCTGGCGCAGTGCAATGACGGCCACGCCGACGATCACGGCGTTGTAGAACGTCAGGCTGCCAAGCGACATGTATTGGAACAGCGTACCCAGCGCCTGCATCCCGAGCACCAGCCAGGGAATGCCCGAGACGATGCCGATGACGCCCGCGATGGTGCGAATGTTCCGCGAATTGAATCGCAGCGCCAGCAGGTCCGGCTGCGTTCTGAGATCGAACGTCTTACCCCACGTCCAAACCGGCTTGGCCATGAAGTAGAGCAGCACGACCATGAGCATGCTGTAGGAGAGCACGTAGAACGAGATCACGCCCGACGCCGCCGCCATGCCGCCGAACGCGGTGAACATGGAGCCCGGATACCAGGTGTTGAGTAGCGACATGGCCTGATAGCGCGCGCCGAACGAGCGGCCGCCGACGGCATAGTCCGTGAAGTTGCGATCCTTGTTCTTGCTGAGCTGCAGGATGACGACGATGACGACGAAGAACGCCGCGAGCGCACCGAATGTGATGATCATGCGTCGATCTCCCCGTTGCGGACATCGACCCAGTAGGCGGCCAGAACACTCGCTGCCGTGCACGTGGACACGGCGAGGAAATAGACGACGACTGCGGGAAGGCCGAGGATCGGCGTGGTGTTGCCGTCCATCGCCCAGTAGATGGGCGGCGCCAGCGAGACGATCGCGTCGAAAACGAACCAAGCAAGCAGCCACGCCGGTGTCCGGCTGGCTGCGCCAGCATTACGCGTCATCGTCTCCCCCCGTGGCAGCCCGTGCGGTTTATCCGCATCTGCCACGCAGGTAAGCCGAGGGCTGAACAAGCGTCAAGCGTGGAACGCAGGCCCGGCCGCTACTCCGCTGCCGTCCGCGTGCCACCCTCCACCGGAGCGTGGGCTGCGTGTGCGTCCTCGGGGCGCTCGTAGATGTGGGGGAGAACGCCGCGACGGTCGAGCGCCTCCTGCATCTTGATCCGCATGAACACGCTGGTCGTGTGACGCGCATGCGTGGCGTAGTGGTGCTTCAGCAAATACGCGATCATCTCGGCATAATAATCGTAGAGATCTTCGGCGAGGCGGAAGCCGTCGAAATTAACGACGGCGTTGACGCGCCTACCCGCGTTGTTACAGGCGTCAACGAGCACCTTCTTGAGATCATCCACGTCGCTCTTCTTGCGAACGCTCCATCCCTCGAGGTTGAGGAACAGGGTGTTGCGCGCCGCGTCGTAATTAACGCGCTCGGACAATCGCACGTTCGTCAAATCGTCGAGCAACTCCATTTGATCGTCGAGGAAGATGCGCGGGTCCATCGGCACGGGCTTGTTGATGATCGGTTTGAAGTCCATGTGCGCAAGGATGTCGCGTTCGATGTCGATGCCGGGCGCCACCTCGATCAGTTCAAGTCCGCCTGGGGTGAGTTGAAACACGCAGCGCTCGGTCACGTAGATGACGGGCTGCGAGCGATCGCGCGCGAAGTTGCCGGCGAATGTGATCTGCGCCACGTTCTTCACGAACTTGCGTGACCGGCCCTCTTGCACGATCTTCAGCTTGCCATCCTCGATCGCAACCTTGAGGCCGCCGTTCGTGAACGTGCCGGCGAACACCACTGCGCGCGAGTTCTGGGAGATGTTGATGAAGCCGCCGCAGCCATTGAGGCGTCCACCGAAGCGGCTCGTGTTGACGTTGCCGGCTTCATCGCATTCGGCCATGCCGAGGCACGTGAGGTCGAGCCCGCCGCCGTCATAGAAGTCGAACATCTGGTTCTGATCGATGATCGAGTGCGCGTTGGACGACGAGCCGAACGACGATCCACCGGCGAGAACGCCGCCGATCGCGCCCGCTTCGGTCGTCAGCGTGATGAAAGGCGTAACGCGTTCTTCGTTCGCGACAGCGGCTACGCCGTCCGGCGCCCCGACGCCCAGGTTCACGACACCGTTCGGCGGCAGTTCGAACGCCGCGCGCCGGGCGATGATCTTGCGTTCGTCCAGCGGCATCTTCACCATGCCGGTAACGGGGACGCGCACTTCGCCCGCGAGCGCCGGATTGTACATGACGCCGTAGTTCATGCGGTGCAGCTCGGGCGCCTCGGCGACCACGACGCAGTCGACGAGAACGCCGGGTATTTTCACGTCCTTTGGCTTGATCGAGCCTTGCTCGACGATCCGCTCCACCTGCGCGATGACGATGCCGCCGTTGTTATGGGCAGCCATGGCCTGCGCAAGGTTGTCGAGCGTCAGCGACTCCTTCTCCATGCTGACGTTGCCCGAGGGATCCGCGCTGGTGCCGCGTACGAACGCGACGTCGATCTTGGTGGCCTTGTAGAACAGCCACTCCTCACCCTCGACATCGACCAGCTTGACGATGTCTTCCGTGGTGACGTCGTTCACCTTGCCGCCGCCCAGACGCGGGTCGACGTAGGTGTGCAGGCCGACTTTGGAAAACAGACCTGGCTGGCCTGCCGCGCACGCGCGATAGAGCTGGGAGATCACCCCTTGGGGTAGGTTGTAGCCCTGGATTTTGTTCTCCAGACACGCCTCGGCAACTTTCGGCATGCGGCCGAAGTTGGCGGCGATCACGCGCTTCAGCAGCCCCTCGTGGTGGAGGCGGCCGGTACCCAGGCCCTTGCTGTCGCCGGCGCCGGCGCACATCATCAAGGTCAGGCCACGCGGGGCTCCGGTTTCGACGAAACGCTTCTCCAACGCCGCGTGAAGGGCTTCCGGGATGCAGCTTTGTACGAAGCCGGAGGTTGCGACGACATCGTCGTCACCAATAAGCGCAATGGCTTTCTCGGCCGAAATGACCTTGTTCTTCATCATGTGCGTTCCCCTTGTCGACCCATTGCTCGCGGGGCCGCAGGGCGGGACAGCCCGTGGCACGACGGCTGAGTTCGTATTTGTGTGGGGAGCGTACGTGGTCGGACGACGCGCGGCAATGCCGTGGCGCCGTCCGTATCGTCCTACCCGGGTGGGTGACCGGAAAGCCGTCCTCCCGTTGCGTCAGGCCGAGCGGCGCGTGGACGGCTTTTCGTATTCATCGTGCCGCTTGAGCCAGCTCATCGTGCCCGTCTCGTTTCGGCCCTTGGGCGTCAGATCGAGCCAGTGGAATGCGCCGATCACCGCCTCGTCGCCGCGGGCGTATGTCGAGTAGGTGTGGAACACATCGCCGGAGTCGTCCTTGGCAAAAATGCTCGTGCCATGGGCATCGCCACGCATGTCGGTCGGCTCGTAGTTGTAGGTCTGTCTGGGCCGGCCGTCGAACGAGACGCCGAAGTCGTAGTTGAACTCGTTGCGATGCGATGACGCCCACGGGAACGTCCAGCCCATGCGGCGCCGCACCTGCTCGATCTTGTCGAGATTGGCGCGCGAGATGGCGACGAACGACAGGTCGGCATGTTCAAAGTGCTGGCGTGCCGCATCGACGTGGTCGGCGATGAACGAGCATCCGCCGCAAGGGTTCTGCGCGTCCGACGCCAGCATGAAGTGATAGACGGCGAGCTGGCTACGGCCTTCGAACAGATCCGACAGCGTGCGCTCGCCCTGCGGTGTGTCGAACACGTACGCCTGCTCGACCTTGACCCACGGCAGATTGCGCCGCGCCTCGGCGATCGCGTCGCGCGCGTGCGTCAGCTCCCGCTCGCGCACGAGCAGCGCCTCGCGCTGTTTCAGCCAGTCGTCACGCGTGGCGACGGTGTGCGGCGGGGCGGTCGTATATTTCCAGTTCATGAGCAATCTCCCTGTGCCTTCCGGGGTTGGCTTGCGTGCCTCGGCTCAGTCCGGCTCGCCCATCGCCCACAGCACGCCGAAGGGATCGCGCACCTGGCCGTAGCGGTCGCCCCAGAACATTTTCTGCACCGGCAGGACAACCTCGCACCCGGCGTCGACGGCGCGCTGGAACGTCTCGTCGATGCCCGTCACCATCATGTGCAGCGAGAAGGCTTGCGGCTTTTCGAGCGGATGGCCGTATTCGGGAAAGACATCGCTCAGCATCACGGACGTGCCGTTGATGTAGAGATGAATGTGCATGGTCCGGCCCTGCTCGTCGACGGGATAGCGGAACTTCTCCTCCGCGCCGAAGGCCTTGGCATAGAAATCAGCGGCCTTGGAGGCGTTGCTGAGCGACAAGTATGGAATGACGCCGCCCTTCACTTCGATCTTGGGGACGGACACGGGTTCCGGCTCGGCAGACTTGGCAGCGGGCTTCTTCTTGGCGTTGGCAGCCTTGGCCATGGCGGTCTCTCCTCGTTTTGCAGTCCTGAGTGGCTCGATACCCAGACGACGAAGGAGAGCACCGCGGATCGACACGCGTGAGGCAAAAAACGTTATGAAGCCGCACGCACTTGAGATGCCTGCATATTTCTCGGATGCAGAAGCGGCGCTTCCTGTCCCGTGCGCTCCACATACTCAGTGTAACCGCCACCGTAGGCGTGAACGCCGTCGGGCGTCAGTTCCAGCACGCGGTTGGAGAGGGCTGCCAGAAAGTGGCGATCATGCGAGACGAACAGCATGGCGCCTTCGTACTCGGCCAACGCCTTGATGAGCATTTCCTTGGTCATCAGGTCGAGGTGGTTCGTCGGTTCGTCCAGCACGAGAAAGTTCGGCGGATTGTAGAGCATCTTCGCCATGACCAGGCGTGCCTTCTCGCCACCGGAGAGCACGCGGCAACGTTTTTCCACGTCATCGCCCGAGAAGCCGAAGCATCCCGCCAGCGCGCGCAGCGAGCCTATTCCCGCCTGCGGGAACGAGTGCTCCAGCGATTGGAACACCGTGTCCTCGCCGTCCAGCTGGTCCATCGCGTGCTGCGCGAAGTATCCCATCTTCACGCTGGCACCCAGCGCGACGGTGCCGTCGTCCGGCGTCGTCGCCCCTGCCACGAGTTTCAGAAGCGTCGATTTTCCGGCGCCGTTCACGCCCATCACGCACCACCGCTCCCGGCGGCGCACCTGGAAGTCCAGCCCATCGTAGATCTGCAGGCTTCCGTAGCTCTTGTGCACCTGCTTGAGGGTGGCGACGTCTTCGCCCGAGCGTGGCGCGGGCGCGAATTCGAAGGCGACCGACTGGCGCCGCTTGGGCGCTTCGACCTTGTCGATTTTCTCCAGCTGCTTCACGCGGCTTTGCACTTGCGCCGCGTGCGAGGCCCGCGCCTTGAAGCGCTCGATGAACTTGATCTCCTTGGCCATCATCGCCTGCTGGCGATCGAACTGGGCTTGCTGCTGCTTCTCGTTCAAGACGCGCTGCTGCTCGTAGAATTCGTAGTCGCCGGAGTAGGTGGTCAGCGTCCCGCCGTCGATCTCGACGATCTTCGTGACGATGCGGTTCATGAACTCCCGGTCGTGGGAGGTCATCATCAACGCGCCCTCGTAGTCCTTCAGGAACTGCTCCAGCCAGATCAGGCTTTCCAGGTCGAGATGGTTGCTCGGTTCGTCCAGCAGCATGACGTCCGGGCGCATCAGCAGGATGCGCGCCAGCGCGACACGCATCTTCCAGCCGCCCGACAGCGCGCCGACGTCGCCGTCCATCATTTCCTGGCTGAAGCTCAAGCCGGCGAGAACTTCCCGCGCCCGGCCGTCCAAGGCGTATCCGCCGAGTTCCTCGAAGCGGCCCTGCACTTCGCCGTAGCGTTCGATGATGTCATCCATCTCGTCGGCTTTTTCCGGATCGGCCATGGCCGCCTCGAGTTCGGCCAGTTCAGCGGAGATAGCACTGACCGGCCCGGCGCCGTCCATCACTTCGGCGACCGCGCTGCGGCCCCGCATATCGCCGACGTCCTGGCTGAAATAGCCGATCGTCACGCCGCGCTCGACGGACACCTGCCCCTCATCGGCCTCCTCCCGCCCCGTGAGCAACCGGAACAGCGTGGTCTTGCCCGCACCGTTCGGCCCGACGAGGCCCGCCTTCTCACCCTTGAAGAGCGCCGCCGAGGCCTCGATGAAGAGGATCTGATGACCGTTCTGCTTGCTGATATTGTCGAGATGAATCATGTGCCGCGCGCGCCCTGGACCGTTTCGGGAGCCTTTACGGCAAGCCGCCGATACACGGAAGGGTCAAGTCGTCGCTCGCGTTTGCTATGAAAGATGCAATCCAGTATTGCAGCACTCAAAGCAGCCTATAAATGCGAAGATGCACCTCCCGTCACACAGATTCAGCGTCGCGCCGATGATGGATTGGACGGACCGGCACTGCCGGTTCTTCCATCGACAGCTGACGCGTCGCGCTCTGCTCTATACCGAGATGGTGACCGCGGACGCCGTCATCCATGGCGACCGGAAGCGGTTGATCGGGTTCGATGAGGCCGAGCAGCCCGTGGCGCTGCAGCTGGGCGGGTCGGATGCCGCGAAGCTGGCGCAGTCGGCCGCGATCGGCGAGGCGTGGGGCTATCGCGAGATCAATCTCAACGTCGGCTGTCCGTCGGATCGCGTGCAGGAAGGCCGGTTCGGCGCGTGCCTGATGGCGGAGCCGGAGCTCGTCGCCGCCTGCGTCAAGGCGATGCGGGATGCCGTGGCGGTTCCGGTCACCGTGAAGTGCCGCATCGGCATCGACGATCAGGATAGCGAGGCGGATCTGGCGCGTTTCATCGCGACGGTTGCGGACGCGGGCTGCACCACGTTCGTCGTGCATGCGCGCAAGGCGTGGCTGTCGGGATTGAGCCCGAAGGAGAATCGCGAGATCCCGCCGCTCGACTACGCCCGCGTCTACCGGCTGAAGGCGGCGCGCGACGACCTGACCATCGTCATCAACGGCGGCGTGGAGACGATCGAGCAGGCGCAGCTGCACCTCGGTCATGTCGACGGCGTGATGATGGGCCGGGCCGCGTATCAAACGCCGTACGTGCTGGCGGATGTCGATCGCTTGATCTTCGGCGACGACGTGCAGGCGATCACACGTGAAGCGGCCATTCAGTCGCTGCTGCCCTGCGTGGAGGCGTATGTTGCAGGCGGTGGCAAGCTGTCACACATCACACGCCATGTGCTGGGGCTTTATCACGGGCAGCCGCGCGGGCGGCAGTTCCGGCGCCACCTCAGCGAACAGGCACCGCTGGCCGGAGCGGGCGCGGACGTGCTAACCGAAGCCCTGGCCCTCGTTGCGCGACGCGGCGAGGCGCGCGAGGCGGCGGCCTAAACGTTTCTGATCGCCGCCGCTCAGCCTGGAATGGACTCCCGCGCATGGATGGACATTTTTCGAACGGCGCGCTGGCGCTCATGGCGCTGGCGTTGATCGCGGGCGGCGCGACGACAGGCTTCCTCGCCGGCCTGCTCGGCATTGGCGGCGGCGCGATTCTCGTTCCCGTGCTCTACGAGGTGTTCACACTGCTGGGCGTGGATGAGACGATACGCATGCAGCTGACGCTCGGAACGGTGCTCGGCGTGATCGCGCCGACGACGCTGCGGTCGTTCTCGCATCACTACGCGCGCGGCGCGGTGGATACGAGCGTGATCTGGCGGCTCGGGCCGTGGGTCATCGGTGGCGTCGTCGCGGGCGTGCTGGTGGCCAAGGGCGCCAGCAGTCAGGTGCTGCAGGGCATCTGGGTGTTCTGTGGCGGTATCCTGATGCTGAAGATGCTGTTCGGGCGCGAGGACTGGCGTCTCGGCGACGGACTGCCCAAGAGCAAGCTCGTGGAGGTCGCGGCCACGGTGATCGGCTTCTTCTCGGCGCTGATGAGCATCGGTGGCGGCGCGTTCATGACGACGTTGCTGATGCTGTACGGCCGGCCGATCCTGCCGTCGGTGGCGACGTCGTCCGGCTTCGGGCCGTTGATCGCCATCCCGGGAACGATCGGATTCATCTGGGCCGGGTGGAATTCCCCGCTGCTGCCGCCCTACTCGCTTGGCTATGTCAGTCTGCTGGCCATCGCGCTGATCATTCCCGCCAGCCTGTTGACGGCACCGCTCGGCGTGCGTGTGGCCCATGCCTTCACGCGGCGGCAGCTGGAGCTGGCATTCGCGGCCTTCCTTGCCGTTGTGGTGATCCGCTTCAGCTTCAGCCTGTTCGGCTAGAGGCGAAAGCTCTCTAGGCGTCGAGCGCTGCCGCGGCCATCTCCGCGACGGCAAACTCCAGGTGCGGCGTGTCGCCGTCGTCGAGAATCCAGGCGGCCGACAATCCGGCGTAGGCCAGGATCCACTGCAGCAGACGGCGCCGGTCGTGCTCGGCCGCTTCGGCAATCACGTCCACCTGGCGCAGCAAGCGGCCCGGGCGCGTGACGATATCCAGGCTGCGCTCGGGATTGCAGACGATGTTGGCGAAGTCGTAGCCGCGTTCGCCATGGAGGCGTTTGGGATCGATGGCGAGCCAGCCACGCTCTGGTCCGGCGTCGAGAACATTCTCGTGGTGCAGGTCGCCGTGCAGCGTGACGGGTTCGCGCGCATCGGCGAACAGGTCGCGCGCCACGCCGGCGCAGCGCACCAGCATTCCACCGTGGCGCGCCGCACCCGGCTCGAGCGCTTCGAACCAGCGGTCGAGAGGCAGGAGATCAGGCAGCGGCCGGGGCCTCGGGGCATGCAACCGTGCCGCCACGGAGCAGATGATGCGCGTTGCCGCATCGTCGTCGCCGGCCTCGACCATGGAGACGAGCGAGCGCGCGCCTTGAGCGCGTTCCAGCACGAGCGCATCGCCTTCCTGAGCAAGAACGCAGGCCGCACCATCGCCGTCCCAATAGCGCAGGGGAACGTGACCCAGCCGCTCCTCCTCCTCGTGCGCGATCTTGAGCATGGCGGGGGCGCCACGCAGCCGAACGGGCAGCAGGTCGGAACAGCGCGTGACGATAGGCGCGCCGTCAGGTTGCAGATCCCAGCGCCGCAGGTAGGGTGAGAAGTCGAATGCGGGGCGTTGCTGCATGGCTGATCCGGGATGCTCTGGGCGGGGTTGGCGTGCGGTGGGCGCTGCCCCTATATGCGGCCGGGTAGAACAAATCCAAGGAGCGCGCGATGAAGATCGATCTGTCCGGCAAGTCAGCATTGGTCACCGGCTCGACGGCCGGGATCGGTCTCGCCATCGCCAAGGGGCTGGCGGCCTCCGGCGCATCCGTCATCGTCAACGGCCGCAAGCAGGCCACCGTGGACAAGGCCGTCGCGGCCGTGATCGAAGCGGGCGGCCGGAACGTCCAGGGCGTTGCCGCGGACGTTTCGACGGCTGCGGGTTGTGATGCCCTGGTGGCCGCCGTGCGCGATGTCGACATCCTGAT
>JAKAXS010000081.1 GCA_021816505.1 Pseudomonadota bacterium | reverse complement strand
CGGCCACAGTTTCTCTCCCAACTCCTTGCGCCATGCTCATACGATGCGGATATCTCTCGTCAAGGCGCTTGAACGACGTAAACGCCTGCGCACCATCTGATAGGATGGCTGGCTTTCACGAATCACGACGTCGAGGATCCTAATGGTGGCGCTGAGCAAGACCGGAAGCAGGGAATCGCTGGGTCAGGCCGGAGCCGGTCGATCGCGCGACGAGATCGCGAGCCACTACATGATCGACGAGACGCGCCTCGTCGGCGGGCTCATCGAACGCGCGGTCTATACCGAAGACGAACGTCGCCGGACGGCCGATCTCGCACGCCACCTCGTGCATTCGGCGCGCGCCAACGAGGCGAAGCATTCCGGCATCGATGCGTTCATGCACGAGTATGGCCTTTCGAGCGAGGAAGGCGTCATCCTGATGTGCATCGCCGAGGCGCTGCTGCGCATTCCCGATGCCGAAACAGCCGACACCTTCATCGCCGAGAAAATCTCCCACGGCCAGTGGGACAAACACCTCGGCCACTCGGACAGCCTGTTCGTCAACGCCTCGACATGGGGACTCATGTTGACGGGCCGCCTGGTCAAACTGAAGGAAAGCCGGGAAAGCAATCCCATCGCCGCGCTGAAGCGGCTGGTCGCCCGCTCCGGCGAGCCCGTGGTGCGCCAGGCCGTACGCCAGGCCGTGAAACTTCTGGGCGACCAGTTCGTGCTCGGCAACAGCATCGACATGGCTATCGCGCGCGCCCGCCACTACGAAGCGCGCGGCTACCGCATCTCATATGACATGCTGGGGGAAGCCGCCCAGTCCGAGGCTGACGCTCAACGCTATTTCGATCGCTACATGCACGCGATCAATGCCGTCGGTAACGCCGCCGGCCCCTTGTCGGCCACGCATCACGACGCCCTTCTGTCGCGCCCCAGCATTTCCATCAAGCTTTCGGCCCTGCACCCGCGTTACGTGCCCGGCAAGGAAGAGCGGCTGTCGCGCGAGTTGACGCCCCGCCTCCTGCAACTCCTGGTGGCGGCTGAGCAGCGCGGCCTGGCCATCACCATCGACGCAGAGGAACAGGATCGGCTTGAGCCGTCGTTGCACATCTTCGGCGAAGCGTTCACCCATCCGGCCCTGACGCATTGGCAGGGCATGGGCATCGCGGTGCAGGCGTATGGCAAGCGCGCCATTCCCGTTCTGCGCTGGCTGCGCCGCCTGTCGGAACGCACCGGCCGCCGCATTCCCGTGCGCCTCGTCAAGGGCGCCTATTGGGACAGCGAAATCAAATGGGCGCAGGAGCGCGGCCTGCAGGACTATCCGGTGTTGACGCGCAAGCTCTACACCGACGTCTCCTACCTCGCCGCGATGCGCTTTATCCTCAGCGACAGCAAGGCGTTCTATCCGCAGTTCGCCACGCACAACGCGCATACGGTTGCCGCAGCCTACGTGTCAGCCGGCGCGACGGACTTCGAGTTCCAGCGCCTGCACGGCATGGGCGAGGCGCTCTACGACGAGGTGCTGGGCGAGAACAAGCTGGCGCGCCCCTGCCGCGTCTATGCCCCCGTCGGCGATCACGAAGACCTGCTGGGCTACCTCGTGCGCCGCCTGCTGGAGAACGGCGCCAATACCTCGTTCGTCAATCGCCTTGCCGACGATGAAGCGCCGATCGCGCAGATCATCAACGATCCGGTCGAAGTGGCCGAGAGCGAGCGCGAGAACGCCTCTTCGGTGAAGCTGCTACCGCGCCCGCGCGACATCTATTGGCCGGATCGCAAGAACAGCGCCGGCCTCGCCTTGACCGAGGCTTCCGTGCGCGAACCCCTGGTCGCCGAGATGATCGCTGCCTTGCGGTCGTCGTACGCGGTCGGCCCCATCATCAATGGCGACGTGACCAGCGGCGGCCCCGCCGCCAGCCTCGTCGTCTGTCCTCACGACACGCGTGAGCGCATCGGCACCGTTCGCGTGGCCACGCCGGCCCAGGTGGACTCGGCCATCGCCAGCGCCGCCACGGCCGTTCAGGGTTGGGACGCCCTCGGCGGCGCCGCCCGCGCGCGCATTCTCGAACACGCGGCGGATCTGTTCGAACGCGACCGCAGCCGGCTGATGGCGGTCATGGTTCGCGAAGCCGGCAAGACGCTGCCGAACGCACTCGGAGAGGTGCGCGAGGCCGTCGATTTCCTGCGCTACTACGCGCTCGAAGCGCGCCGCCTGTTCAACGAGCCGACCGTTCTGCGTAGCCCGACGGGCGAGACAAATCTTTTGACGCTGCGCGCCCGCGGACCCTTCGCCTGCATTGCGCCGTTCAATTTCCCGCTGGCGATTTTCGTCGGCCAGGTCGCGGCTGCGCTCGCTGCCGGCAACAGCGTCATCGCCAAACCGGCCGAACAGACACCGGTCACGGCTTTCCTGGCGACCCAACTGCTGCATGAAGCCGGCGTTCCCGCTTCAGTCCTACACCTCCTGCCGGGCGGCGGCGCCGTCGGCGCGGCGATGGTAAAGGACCCGCGGGTCAAAGGCGTGGCCTTCACAGGATCGAACGAGACCGCTTGGGCGATCCACAAGACGCTGGCGTATCGGCATGACGAGATCGTGCCGTTCATCGCCGAGACAGGCGGCCTCAACGCGATGATCGCGGACTCCAGTTCGCTGGCCGAGCAGGTGGTCCGCGATGCCGTGCGCTCCGCGTTCGACAGTGCCGGTCAGCGCTGCTCGGCGGCGCGTGTCCTGTTCCTGCAGGAGGAGATTGCCGATCGCACGCTGCGGATGCTGACAGGCGCCGTTGCCGCGCTCGATGTCGGTGATCCGTTCGACTATGCGACGGACGTCGGCCCCGTCATCGATGAGGCGGCGCAGGATCACCTCGACGCCCACAAACTTCGCATGCAGCGCGAAGCGCGCGAACTGGTCGACCTGCGCCTACCGGACGAGTGCCGGGCGGGCACCTACGTCACGCCGGCGATCTACGAAATAGATCGCATGAGCTTGTTGGAACGCGAAGTGTTCGGTCCCGTTCTGCATGTGGTCCGGTTCTCGGCCGGACACATCGACCGGGTTGTCGATGAGATCAACGCAAGCGGCTTCGGCCTGACGCTGGGCCTCCATAGCCGTATCGAGTCCGTTGCCGATTATGTCGCAGCCCATGCCAGATGCGGAAATCTCTACGTCAACCGCAATCAAATCGGAGCGGTACCAGGCGTTCAGCCGTTCGGCGGCGACGGGCTGTCTGGGACAGGACCGAAGGCCGGCGGGCCGAACTATCTCGCGCGATTTGCCACCGAAAGGGTTCGCACCACGGACGTCACGGCCACCGGCGGCAATCTTCAGCTTCTTAGCCACGGCGCGTCGCTCGGCAAGTAACGCTCTGTATACGCTTATTATTTGTTCCACGCCATTGGGTAAACCAACCCTTGGCGCTTCACGAAAAAAACTCTATTGCAGGAAAAGTTTGGCGCTGCTCTCGGCAAGCACGCACCATCCTGCACCTGCATGAAGCGATGAACCTCATGGGCCAATTTGCGTGAGCAAATGGATGTCGCAAAATAGAAGTGTTCAATCGACCGCCAAGAGCACTGCCGACGATCTGGAAGTTGCAGATTTTCTGGCGAAGGTGAAGGAATTGGCTGTAGCGCCCGGCGACGGGCGGGGACGGCTTGTCTTCGCTATGGACGCCACCATGAGCCGCCAGCCCACATGGGATATGGCGCTCGGCCTCCAAGCCGATATGTTCAAGGCGATCAAATCGACCGGCGGTCTTGACGTCCAGCTCGTCTACTTCCGCGGTCTCGATGAATGCCGCGCCTCGAAATGGGTTTCCGATCCCGAGGCGCTCGCGAAACTCATGACGAGCGTGAAATGCCACGGCGGCTACACGCAGATCCGCAAGGTCCTGAACCACGCATCCAAGGCCGCGGCCGCCAAGCGCGTGAACGCCGTCGTCTACGTCGGCGACAGCATGGAAGAGGAAATCGACGATCTGTGCGCCGCAGCTGGAGAGCTGACGTTGCTCGGCGTTCCGGTTTTCCTCTTTCAAGAAGGCCACGACGCACGCGCCGCACGCGCCTTCCGGGAAATCGCACGCCTCACCAATGGTGCCACGCTTCGCTTCGACAGCGGCGCGGCCAACGAGCTGCGGCAGTTGCTGGCCGCGGTCGCCGCGTACGCCGCCGGCGGTCAGAAGGCGCTGCGACAGCTTGGGCGCACAAGCCGTGGGGAAGGCGCGCGTCGTTTGCTCGCACAAATGAAGCCGACCGACTAAACTGACGCGATGGGCACCACGTTCATTCTCCTCGCCGCGCTAATCGCGTTGCTCGCTATCCTGCGCTTCTACGTTCGCGCCAATCCCGCATTGCTCGCAAAGGGCATGAAAACGGTTGCCGGTGCGATTGCGGGTGCCGCCGGCCTCTATCTGCTGACACGCGGATCGGCGATCCTAGCCGTTCCTCTCGGGCTCTTGGGCGCATGGCTGATCTGGGGCGGCGGCCGCATCGGCCAGAGCAAACCGACCGCGGGCGCGACATCGAAGATCACCACCGATCACCTCCAGGTGCATCTCGACCACGACACCGGCCTTGTTACCGGTCTGGTTCTGAGGGGCATGTTCGCCAACCGTCGCATCGAGACGTTGAAGCCTGCCGAACTGGCCCTGCTCTGGCAGGATTGCCGTTTCACGGATCAGAAGTCCGCACAGATCCTGGAGGTCTACCTCGACCGCGTGCATCCGAGCTGGCAGTCGGACATGGCACGCGGCGAAGCTGAAATGGCGACCGGACCCGACGGCAAGATGTCGGAGGCCGAAGCGTACGATATCCTGGGTTTGGAGCGGGGTGCCGACGACGAGGACATTCGCAAGGCGCATCGCGAACTCATGATGCGCCTTCATCCCGATCGCGGCGGCTCAACCTATCTCGCCTCGAAGGTCAACGAGGCCAAAGCAATCCTGCTCGGCGAATGACGTTCATTGAGTTACGGCGGGAGTGGCCGCCGGCACCTGCACCGCGCTCGCGTCGAGATTTGCCACGGGCCGTACGGTGAACGCGCCGCCGTTGCCGTTTTCGTCCTTGTCCATGAAGCCGCCGATCGGCCCGAGGACACCGGCGGTCTTGGACGGGCGCGGCGCGATCTCGACCTTCAGCGTCTCTCCGGCGCGCGCCTCCAACGGAATGGTGTAGGCACCAGGATAGGACCAGGACTCCACGCTGAGCGTCAGAGGCCCCGGCACCACATCGATCGCGGTCGAACTGCCGACCGCGACATCCGCCACCTTCGTGCCGTTGACCTTGGCAGTCGCCGGCGTTGTGGCATGCAACGTCTCGTTGGTTCGCTGCAGCACGATGCGCGCTTTGCCCGGCGCGAGCGCCGACGTCGCGATCTGGCTTTGATCGATCGAACTGCAGCCGCCGAGCAAAATGCCACCGACTGCCACGCACACCATCGCAGTTCGTCCAGGGACACGGCCCCCGAACATTCCCCACACCGACATCAACGCCCCCGCCGAATCGAATTCAGCGTTCAACGTAGGCAAAGGTGCGGGCAAACAAACGGCAAGATCGACTTAATCCACGATACACACTGCCGCAGTCATTTCGCTTTCTGCAGCGGTGCAACGAAGAAGCCGTCGGTCTGGTGCTGACGCGGCGTCAGGGTCACCGCACCGGTTGTGGCAGCCAGACCCGGCAGCGCGGCCGGCAGTGCCGAAAATTGCGGATGCGCGGCCATGAACGCATCGATCTGATCCTGGTTTTCCTCCGGCAGGATCGAGCACGTGACGTAGACGAGCCGCCCGCCCGGCTTGACGAGCGATGCCGCCAACTGCAGCACGGCGCGCTGCTCGTCCTGCCGCTGTGCCAGGTTCTGCGGCTTCAGCCGCCACTTGGCGTCCGGCTTGCGGCGCCACGTACCCGAGCCCGTGCACGGCGCGTCGACCAGCACCAGGTCGAAGCGTGCACCAGGCCGCGTCAGGGCAGCCTCGTCGCCCGCATCCATCACCTGCACGTTGCGCACACCGGCGCGCTTCAGCCGCTCGAAGATCGGCCGCAACTGCGACTTGTCGCGATCGTAAGCCATGATCTGGCCGGTGTTCTGCATCCCGGCCGCCATCGCCAGCGTCTTGCCGCCGGAACCCGCGCACAGATCCAGCACCTGCTGCCGCGGCGCAGCCCCGGCGATCGCCGCCGCGATCTGGCTGCCCTCGTCCTGAACCTCGAACCACCCTTTGCCGTGCGCCGCCTCTGCCTCGACGTGCGGCGCCTTCGCGGCACCTTCCGGCGCCGCAATGCGCACACCAACCGGCGAGATCGGCGTCGCCGTCGCACCGAAGTGCGCAAGCGCCTTCAAAACCTTGTCGCGGTCCGCCTTGAGCAGGTTCACGCGCAGATCGACAGGTGCACGCATCGCAAGCGCTGCGCCCTCCGCCGCGGCATCGCTGCCGAACGCCCGATGCAGCGACGTCTGCAGCCATTCGGGATAGTCGCCGCGCACGTGCGCCGGGGTCTCTTCCCCAAGCTCACGGGCAAGGCCACTGACTTCATCCGAACTGGCCGGCGCCAGCGCATGCTCGCTGCCATCGGCCAGCGCCAACACGGCATCGTTGCTCAGGCCAAACGCCCGGGGCGCAGCCGCCAGCACCAATGCGCGCGATGTTTCGCTCTGCATCTGTGCCGCGAGCGATTGCTTGCGCCGCAACACATCGTAGACAAGCGTGCCGATGGCGGCACGATCACCCGAGCCTGCAAAGCGATGGCTTTTGCCCCAGTCCGCAAGCGCCAACTGCGCGGTGCGGTGGTGGGCTGCCATGTCGTCGAGGATCTCTACGGCCGCAGCCAGGCGCGCACCTTGTTTCATGGCGCAAGCCCCGATCTTTTCAACTCAGTCATCGTCAGCCGGCCGCCGACATGATCTGCACCGCGAACACCGCCCACATCGCGATCAGCGAGAAGACCGATCCGGCGAAGGCATAGAAGCGGTTCGGCACGTAGTTGCTGCCGGTGTGAATGAAGGCATGAAGCACGCGAAAGGCGACGAACACCCATGCGAGCACCACGAGCACGGTCGTGACCTGCCCGGTCGCGATCGCCAGCGCCGCGAGAACAAAGAACAGCACCGGCAATTCGAACTGATTGCGATACGCGTTGGAGATCTGCGCCACGCGCGGCGGCCAGTTCATCTGGCCCAGCGCGATATCGGCCATGCGCACGTCCTTGCGCTTCAGCGCGCGCGTGCGCGAAATCGCCATCGAGAACAACAGCACGAACGTCAGGGTCACCTGCGCGAACACAGGCAGCAACATGGATTGGTTGGTCATCGCGTTGTCCTGGTGAAATGCGACCGCTACATGCTGCCGGGATAATTCGGGCTCTCGCGTGTGATGGCGACGCCGTGGGCATGGCTCTCACGCATCGACGCCGGAGAGATGCGAATGAACTCCGCTTTCTTGCGCAGTTCCGCCAGCGTCTTGGAGCCGAGATAGCCCATCGACGAGCGAAGCCCGCCCACGAGCTGATGCAGCACCGCGTCCGCCGGACCCTTGTAGGGCACCTGCCCTTCGACGCCCTCGGGCACCAGCTTCAAGGTGTCCTTCACTTCCTGCTGGAAGTACCGGTCAGCCGAGCCGCGTGCCATGGCGCCGACCGAGCCCATGCCGCGGTAGGACTTGTAGGTGCGGCCCTGATAGAGATACGTGTCGCCCGGGCTCTCGTCCGTGCCGGCGAGCAGCGATCCCACCATCACGACGTCCGCGCCGGCCGCCAGCGCCTTGGCGATGTCGCCGGAGAAGCGGATGCCGCCGTCGGCGATGATCGGCGTATCGCGCTTGTGCGCCGCTTCCGCGCAATTGATGATTGCCGTCAGCTGCGGCACGCCTACGCCCGCCACGATGCGCGTCGTACAGATCGAGCCGGGGCCAATGCCCACCTTCACGGCGTCCGCGCCGGCATCGATCAGCGCGTTCGTCGCGTCCGCAGTCGCGACATTGCCGGCGATCACCTGCACGCTGTTGGAGAGCTTCTTGATGCGCGTCACGGCATCCAGCACACGCTTGGAATGCCCATGCGCGGTGTCGACGACGATCAGGTCGCAGCCCGCCGCGATCAAACGCTCGGTGCGTTCGAACCCATCCGCGCCAACCGTGGTCGCCGCGGCGACGCGCAGGCGGCCTTCGGCATCCTTGCACGCGTTCGGGTGCTTCTGCGCCTTCTCGATGTCCTTCACCGTGATCAAGCCTACGCAGTGATACGCGTCGTCGACGACGAGCAGCTTTTCGATGCGGTGCTGATGCAGAAGCTTCTTCGCTTCTTCCATCTCGACCGAACGCGAAGCGGTGATCAGCCGATCCTTCGTCATCAGCTCGGAGACAGGCTGATCCATGTTGCTGGCGAAGCGCACGTCACGGTTCGTAAGGATGCCGACCAGCTTGCCGTTCCGGCCTCCGGCTTCCACCACCGGAATGCCGGAAATGTTGTTGTCGGCCATGATCTGCAGCGCGTCGCGCAGGGTCCGTTCCGGCGAGATCGTCACCGGGTTCAGCACGATGCCGCTTTCGTATTTCTTGACCAGCGCGACCTGGCGCGCCTGCTCTTCGGGATCCAGGTTGCGGTGGATGACGCCGATGCCGCCGGACTGGGCGACCGCGATGGCGAGCCGCGCCTCGGTAACCGTGTCCATTGCGGCGGAAACGATCGGGATATTGATGTTGATGGAGCGCGTTATGCGCGTCGCGACGTCCACCTCGCCCGGCATCACTTCGGACGCGGCAGGCACCAGCAGGACGTCATCAAACGTCAGCGCCAGCCCGAAATCGTTAACGATTGGGCTTTTGGCCATGTAGTGGTCTCCTTGGGCTGGATATGACGAATCGCGCCGCGAGTCTGCGCAGCGGGAATGGTCGCCGGGCATATAGCAGGCCGGCGTTCAGGATGGAAGGGCGGCAGATTGGCCACCACCAAACTGCCCCCGAAAAAATGGCCGCGGCAGAGCCGACGAGCCGTGAGCGGCAGATCAGGGTTACCAGACCCCGGGAACACGGGGTTGTGTACCGCCTGCGACCGCGGCTTTCGAGCGTCACAATGGCGTTAGGGCGAACGCCGCTGACCGCGAAGCCTTCGACCCTCCGTCGTGTCTGAATAGCCACGGCAGTTCTGCAACTTTTGCCCTAGTCTCCTCGTTCAAAAGCCCTGGGCGAGGACACGGACGATGGCCGACACGACATCATACTCCACGAACAAGCTGACCGGCTGGGCGAAGATCTCGGATTACCTGTTCGGCCGTAACACGCTGATCGGCATCGCAGCCCTTATGCTGTTGCTCATCTCCGGTTACTCGACGTGGCACGGCATGCGCGACTTCATCGTCGGCGTATCGACGACGCCGGTGAGCCAGAGCGAAGGGCTCTCGATCTCCAACGACTTTCTCGTCATCGCTGTCGTCGTGGCACTCACGTTCCTGATGTGGCTGGCCCTACGCGAGACGTTCGGCGCCCAGCGGCGCATCACCGAGCGGCTGATCACCTTTCCGCTCTATTTCTTCCTCGCACTCTGGTCGATCGGCTTCGGCTACGGCTTCTGGTGGAGCC